>NZ_JAAHGM010000068.1:0-35992 GCF_010692625.1 Okeania sp. SIO2C2 | reverse complement strand
TCAGCATGGAATCAACAGCGCAATCAAATTGCTAGTAAGGTGATTTGGCATTTCTCTACCGACGATGCTAGAGTCAAACTCCAACATCTTTATCCTGTGTTTGAAACTCCCGAATATTGAGAAATCGGCTGTTTTTGACTGTCTATTTTTAGCGATCGCTTATCAGTCCAATAGTCACTTTGGCTGGGGATTCTAATGCACCATTTTAGCTGTGTCGGTCCACTACAACTTTTCCTTCCAACTTTTTACTTTTGACTTGAAAGGCTTTTTTTGAGTTTATCCTACGGATAAGCTCCGCTAAAACTTCGTTCTACCCAACCGATAATTATCTCTGATAAATTTTCTAATCGCTTTGATTTTAACACGAGCTATTTTATAATTTATGGGTAGGTAAAATAAAGCTGCCATAGTAATTCTAATTAATCTATATATTAAAACTAATCTACTTGTATGTTTTTCTAAACTTAGTAGATAACTATATATGCTATGCTCAAGTTTTAATTCGGGATTTTTATTGGTAATGGAAGATGGTTGATGAATTACAGATATTGTTTGAGTAATGACTATTTTATGACCTTGTTTTGCATAGCGTCTACAGAAATCAAAATCTTCATAATATAAAAAATAATCTTCATCAAACTGAGGGCATTTTTCAAATTTTTTGAGGTTAATTAACATACTGCATCCTGTTACCCAATCTGTAATTAATGTTTCTGTGTTGGAGAGAAATTCATTAGCAATTATTTTGCCAGTTTCAGGAATGAATTTTCCGCCACCAAACCAAACTTTTCCTGTGGGTTCGTAGACGGTTGTTCCTAATATGGAAAATTCTGGATTTTTGGCTAAAAAATGATGTGCTTTTTCCAGGCAGTTTGGTAATAAATAAGCGTCGGGATTAATTAACCAAATTATTGCTTGGGGATTTTGATTATAAATCCAATTAAATCCTAAATTACAGGCTTTACCATATCCTAAGTTAGTTTCTGAGTTGATAATAATTGTGGTTTTGTTTTGAAGTTGATAAATAGAACTATCATCGATAGAATTATTGATGATAATAATTTGCTGAAATAGTTGGGGAGTTAATTTAATTGAATTGACTAACTTTTGAATTAATTGAGTGGAATAGTAATTAACTGTTAGGAAGTATATGGAGTTAGTATTTATATGAGTTTCTCCTAATCTATAAGTTCACTTTTGATTTTTGACGTAATCAAGACTTACGCAAAACATGAAATTATATCATGTCCGTTGGTATTGTTTGTGTAAACCTAAGAGTGAATATCTACAGGAAATTTAGGTTTTTCTTGCTCAATAGTCTTCTTCCCTCTTTTCTCTTCCCTCTTCCCTCTTCCCTCTTCCTTCTTCCTTCTTCCTTCTTCCTTACCTTCGCTATACAATACCGATGCTACCGGACATGATATTATACACTATTTGTAGGGATTAACAGCCGTTAACCCCTACTAGATATGGTAGTTCTGCGTAAGTCCTGATGATATTAGTGAATCAGTAACTTAGACTTCATCACAAGCAGCAGAATCAGAATCACCGTTGAGGGAATAATCAAGGCTTTCGGGTTCAACCTCAACAATACCCTGAACAGGGTCGCCGTAGTAAGGACCATCGTTTTCCACATCAGCCCAACCATCCGCAGGGTTACTGAAGTCACGCCAATTCATAACGACATAATCTTCGTCCTCACCACCATAATAGCCACTGTCAGGCTTAATGGGATGCCAGTATTCATAGTCAAAGTCTTGACCACTAATCCAGCTAAAGGTGCCTTCGTCATTCACATCATTGAGGCCAATCCAGAATGGCTCGGCAGTGCCAAATATGCCCCATAGCCAGTCATGTTCGGCTTCATCATTGATGGTAACGAGGTTGCCGTCTACCTCTTGTGCTTCAGCTTGAGCATCAGTCCAAGTGGCAAGTTTGGTTAAGAAGTAAATGTGTCCGTTGTCAGGATTGGTGTAGGTTTCCTTCAGAGAGAGCAAGGACTCAACATTAAGGCTAAAGCGATCGCTCACCTTTCCTCCCTGTCCATCATCTGCAGTTACTACCAAACAAAGAGTACCGATATCGGTTTTAGGAGGAGTACCGCTGAACGTTCCTGTTACCTGGTCAAAGCTTAACCAAGTAGGTAAAGAAGCGCCGTTCGCTAAACTGGCACTAAGGCTAAGTGGATCGTTATCCTCATCGCTAAAGGTTGTCGCGGGGACAGTAAAGTTCAAAGGTTGAGTCACCACTGCGCTTTGATCGCTAACAGGATTAACTACCACAGGAGGATAGTTACCACGCTCAATATTTAGAACAAAACCAGTGTTGACTTTGCCACCGTAGCTATCGTCTGCAGTAACCACCAGTTTAAGGGTTCCCACCTCAGCATTGCTAGGAGTACCACTAAATATTCCTGTAGCAGAGTCAAAGCTCAACCAAGTAGGTAAGGGTTCGCCATTAGCCAAACTTGCAGTTAACCCGAGGGCATCCCCATCTGCATCCTCGAAAGTATTGCTAGGAATAGGGAAATTCCAAGGACGGCGGGAGTAAATCATTTGATCCTCAATGGGATTAACCACTACTGGGATGTCATTTTGAGGGATGACATTCAAGTTAAACGTTCCCGCAATTGGAGTAACTCCATCTTCACCACCATCTGCTAACGTAAAACTAAAGCTATCGGCAATGGTTTCTGAGCCGTCGTGAACGTAGGTGACAAGACCTGCATTCAAATCAGCTTGGGTAAACTGAGTGGCATTTACTCCAGAAACCTGAATACTGCCATGGCTAGGTTTAGCATTCAGAGTGTAGACTAAGTCAGCATCATCGTCATCTGGATCGGTTGCTTTGAGGTTAGCAACTCCGATTGTTACAGATTCTCCTTCATTTACCGTTGCACCATCATTAGTGATGATTGTCGGAGCATCATTCACTGCCGTGAATAGAATATCTACTGGAGTAGAATCTTTTATATTATTAGCAGTTTTACGAGTGATGTTCAGGTGACGGGTATCAGCATTGGGATTGTTAGAAATATTGTTATAAGTGACGCGATCGCTAATGGCTTGTATTACAGCATCTGTAACGGAAGTAGCAGAAACTAAACGCACGTTATCTACAAACAAGCTTGCACCGAGGGCGAGTCCACCAGTTTTATCATAAGTACCACAAACAAATTCAAACTGATACTGACCATCTGCGGGGATGATAGCACTGACAGAATTGAAAGGAACTGTGTCTCCACGTTTAGCGAACAGTTGAGTGCGGTTGTCGTCCCCGGTACCAAGAATTTTGTCGCTACCTGCCTCAATTAAAAAGCCAAAAACTTCGTAGGCATCACTTCCCTGTTGGGCGGAAAAATCAAGGGTGATACTGTCGTCTTTAAAGGCTTCAAAGGAATCACTACGAACATAAGGGCCGTGGAGAGAACCATTGCCTGAGGGACGATTGCTACCACGGGGGTCAGTGATGTTGCCATTACTGACCAGGCGCAAGGTGTAGTTGCCGCTGCGTACAGTTTTGTTGTTAATACTAACGGTGTAGCTAGCCCGAGAGGGGGTAGAAACAATAATATTGCCTGTGCCCGTGCTACCACCACTTTTGGTGAAATCGTAGGCGATGCTTTGACCATTGAGGTTTTGGACAGTACTATAATTTTGTTGAAAGGCTGTCCAGCCAGTCAGATCCCCTGTTTCAAACCCGGCATTTGTCAGGGGACTGGAAAAGCGAATGGTTAAGTCTTTGCCATTAGTTCCATCTTCAGTTTCCAGGACTGAACCAATACGATTAGTACCAGATCCATTACCCAGAAAAATGCTGCCAGAATTATCTACTGAGATTTCTCCTTTGGCAGTGGGGTTGCTGGTGCTAGTCAGGTTTAACTGGTCGTTGGGGGTGCCATTGCTGAGACTAAACCGCAGTTCACCGTCTGCATATTTTAAACCACCTGAAAAGTTGAGGCCGCTGTTAATTTGAATCGGCGGACTACCTTCTATATATGTGACGGTATTGGGTGTGGCCTGAGCTATGCCTGGCCCGACGATCGTTAAGGCGATCGCCATGAAGACTGCTATCAGCGACTTACAAAGTTTCTTGATCACTTTTAAACTCCACTGTTTTCATCAATCAGGAGTAGTCAAGCAAATAAGTTTGATTGAGGCTAAGGACATTTTTTTTCTTTAACTAGCTCAATCGTTACTCTTAAGTTTTTTGACTGTTACGATGATTTGATTACATTTATAGTTAAGAATGTTTTAGGAAAAAAGTCAATAAAAAATTGGGGTGAATTCAGGATTTAAAAATTTAGGTTATACAGTTTATTAAGAATTATGTTCTCATGCAGAAAAGCTTGTGTGAGCTGGAGTATGGGCTTTTTAGCTACAGGCTTTGAGACGCTCACAGGGGAAGGCAGAAAGACGACGAAATGGTTGAATTAATTAAATATGATATGACGGTATTTTTGACTCCAATTTGAGTTCAAATAACATAAATCCTGTATTCTCGATAGACCTGAATTGTTCACCAAATTTAATAGTAAAGTTTTCAATAAATATATTGATTTTGGTAGAGAATTGAGTTAAAAAGTAAGCGATCGCCTAAATTTTTAGAGATGCCACTCAGGGGTTCTATAGAACCCCTAACCGTATCTTTGGACGCGTTATGTGCTTTTGGCTTCCGTCCTCACTCTGAGCGAGCCAGTGGAAATTCAGGAACGAGAATGGGGAAAAAGCGGATGAGACCCCGCGTCGCCCAATAGCAAACCTGGTAGCTTCCCTTGCAGGTAGAAAAATACTCTCATCTCCCCATCTCCCCATTCACGAAAGTCAAAAGTCAAAAGTCAAAAGTTAAAAGTTAAAAGTCAGAAGTTAGAAGTAATATTTTATATCAAATCCATCTCCCCATCTCCCCATCTCCTTCTCTATTTTTAAATAGATCCGTTTAGGGGTTCTATACAACAAAGCCACTCCTAACTAAAGTATGATTATGTTAGTTCTATTTGACTATCATCACCAATCATAAATCGTAATGCTTTAGGACGTTGTGGAGCATTAATTAGTTGGGCACGACGACCGAGTAAACTATCAACAATACGTTGGTGAATTTCAATAATTTTTGCTCCTTGTAATATCACACTATGCTCAATGTCAACATCAATTAAAGTTACATTATCGGCAATACTACTATAAGGACCGATAAAACAATTTTCTAGGTGACAATTATCTCCTATAATCACCGGACCTCGAATACTACAATTAATTAGTTTTGTATTTTCACCAATTTTTACTCGCCCAATAATTTGACTTTGAGAATTTATTTCCCCATTTACTGAATTAGTTAAACGAGTATCTAAAATAATTTGATTAGCACTGAGTAAATCATCTTTTTTACCTGTATCTAACCACCAACCTTCTAAGGTACGTGCTTCAACAGAAATTTCCTGATCTGCACCGGATGTTTGTTGGTCTATTAAATATTGAATAGCATCAGTAATTTCTAATTCTCCTCTAGCTGAAGGTTTGATATTAGCAATGGCATTATGGATTTTATTTGAGAATAAATATATTCCCACCAGTGCCAAATCAGATGGAGGAACTTTCGGTTTTTCTACTAACCCTAAAACTTTTCCCTTTTCATCTACTTTTGCTACACCAAATGCTGTGGGATTAGGTACTTTTCGCAGCAGAATTAAAGCATCTAATTGTTCTTTTTTGAAAGTCTCTAAAAATTGTTCTAGCTGACTCTCAATAATATTATCTCCTAGATACATGATGAAAGGAGAATCTGCCAAAAATGGTTGGGCAATTTTCACAGCATGGGCTAAACCAGCAGGTTGTTCTTGCAGAATATAGGTAATATTAGCTCCAAATTTTTCGCCGTTTCCGGTTAATTCTTGTACTTCTTTTCCCGTTTCTGGACTAATAACAATGCCAATGTCGGTAATACCTGCTGCGATAATACCCTCAATGCCATACCACAAAATAGGTTTATTCGCAACTGGTACTAATTGCTTTGCTCCTGTATAAGTAAGAGGACGTAACCTTGTACCTTTTCCACCAGAGAGAATTAATGCTTTCATGTCAATACTTCCAATTGCGGATTTTCGTTGTAGTTTTTGTTCTTAGGGCTGAATTTTTTCTCACTTTAGCATAAGAAGGAAGAAGGAAGAAGCAAGAGGGAAGAAGGAAGAAGCAAGAGGGAGAAAGGAAGAAGCAAGAAGAAAAAACCATTAGTCAATTAATTGTGACTATTTTGAGAAAGTGATAAATAGGATAAGAAATTTTTTCTGTAGGAAAATTATCTGAAATTTTGCCAAAAAGTTTCACTACTGAAGAGGGGAAAAAATTTCTCGGTGATTAGGGAAAATTTGCCATTAATTAATTCTCGCTATTTTTAGAACATGACACACAGTGTCAGAGATTTTTTCTGGGGAAATTCTGTGAAATTTTGCCAAAAAGTTTCACTACTGAAGAGGGGAAAAAATTTCTCGGTGATTAGGGAAAATTTGCCATTAATTAATTCTCGCTATTTTGGTCAAGTGACAAACAAGATAAGAGATTTTTCTGCGAGAAAATTATGTGAAATTTTGCCAAAAATCTCCACTACTGAAGAGGAGACTAATTTCTCGGTGATTAGGGAAAATTTGCCATTAATTAATTCTCGCTATTTTGGTCCAGTGACAAACAAGATAAGAGATTTTTCTGCGAGAAAATTATGTGAAATTTTGCCCAAAATCTCCACTACTGAAGAGGAGACTAATTTCTCGGTGATTAGGGAAAATTTGCCATTAATTAATTCTCGCTATTTTCAGAACATGACACACAGTGTCAGAGATTTTTTCTGGGGAAATTCTGTGAAATTTTGCCCAAAATCTCTACTACTGAAGAGGGGAAAAAATTTCTCGGTGATTAGGGAAAATTTGCCATTAATTAATTCTCGCTATTTTGGTCCAGTGACAAACAAGATAAGAGATTTTTCTGCGAGAAAATTCTGTGAAATTTTGCCCAAAATCTCTACTACTGAAGAGTAGACTAATTTCTCGCTCATCAAGGAAAATTTGCCATTAATTAATTCTCGCTATTTTGGTCCAGTGACAAACAAGATAAGAGATTTTTCTGCGAGAAAATTCTGTGAAATTTTGCCCAAAATCTCTACTACTGAAGAGGGGAAAAAATTTATTGATTTTCAGAACATGACAAACAGGGTCAGAGATTTTTTCTGTGGGAAAATTATCTATCAATTAATTGTGACTATATAAATAGGATAAGAAATTTTTTCTGCGGGAAAATTATCTGGCATTTTGCCGAACAGCTCCACTACTGAAGAGGAGACAAATTTCTCCCTCATCAGTGAAAATTATACATCAATTAATTCTGACTATTTTGACAAAGTGATCAACAGGATAAGAGATTTTTTCTGTGAGAAAATTATCTGGCATTTTGCCGAACAGCTTTACTACTGAAAGGGGAAAAAATTTATTGCTCATCCGGGAAAATTATCTGGCATTTTGCCAAACAGCTCCACTACTGAAAAGGGAAAAAAATTACCGCTCATCAGGGAAAATTATCCATCAATTAATTCTGGCTATTTTGGCAAAGTGACACACAGGATAAGAAATTTTTTCTGTAAATAATATTTTCAAGGATAGAATAAGACGGTAAAATTCAGAAAAGCTTGAGATTAGCTCAATATAATTATATGAGAATTATATGGCAAGACCACAGCTATAGCACTACAAGAATTGCTTAGGACATTTTTCAATCCTAAAACCCTATTCCCTATTCCCTAGCGCTATATCTAATTTCGGGATAAATATGAAAAATTACTCTTTTTTCAAATCATTAAATACTAAACTTAATTCACAGTCTAGTTTTCTGATTAATAGCATTATTTTCTTAATTGTAGTTTTGATAATTACTCTCATAACATCAATATATTTATCCAATGAACATACAATTTATTGGTGGGACTTTGTGGGATATCAGAACGCAGCAAATAATTTAACAAATTTATTTCGAGCATCACCTCAAAGAGCTATTGATGATATTTTAGGTTCTTTATCTCAACAGAAAAATTATTTGGTTGTGCTGCCGTTAATTCCATTTCTTTATCTGTTTGGTAATCAAAGAATTGTTTATATTTTGAGTATTAATCTGGTCTATTTATTACCATTTAGTTTGCTGGTCGGTTCTATCGCGACAAAATTAATTCCAGTTCCTTCTCGGTGGGTATTTTGGTCAACAGTAGCGATCGCTTTACTAATACCTATGACTTGGAGTCCGAGTTTAAGAGGATATCCCGATATTGGAGCGACTTTATTTATTTTACTGGCGATTTTAATTTACTTACAAAATATTAGATTAACTACTTGGTGGCAAATTCCTGTCATTGGATTATGTTTGGGAATATCTATTGTTTTAAGAAGACATTTTGCTTATAGCGCCATAGCTTTTCTTGCTGCTGTTAGTTGCCAAACTATGATTAACTTTTTGACTACTTTCAACTCTGTCAATAATTCCTGGAAAAGACTTTTAGAAAGTGCCATAAAAATTAGTCTGATTTCTCTCAGTAGCTTCCTGACTATATCAATTTTTGCTTGGGGTTTTATCCAAAGTTCTTTGACAGAAAATTATCGAACTCTCTATGCTGCTTGGAGTTTATCAATACCTGATATATTTTGGCGTTATGCCTGTTTTTATGGATTAATAACTTTACTGTTAGTAGCTATCGGATTTTCTGTGGGTATTCTGACAAAATCTTTAATTCCATCTACTACTATTTTTCTCTTATTATTCGGAATCTTTTCTTTAGCTGAATGGTTGATTTTACTGCGCTATGGCAATATTCATTACTCTCTACATTTCACGCCCATAATAGTTTTAGGATTAGCTTCATTTACCTGGACGACTATTAATATTTTTCGAGACAAAACTAGATTAATCATTTTAAGTATTACCGGAATATTGTTACTTGGAAATTTTATCTTTGGCATAACTACAATTGGCAAATTTAATAATTCCCTACGACCATTATTTGCCACTAATTTTTCTCCATTAATTCGTTCCGACTATGATGAAGTTTTACGTTTGAGCGATTATCTAAGTAAATTAGCAAAAAATCAAGAATTAGTATATGTAGCTGCTTCCTCAAATCTATTTAATGCCAATATTATTAGAAATGCTAACCGGATAATTAATCCTGAAACTTGGCCGAATTTAAGAGCAATAAGTAAACCACATATTGACACCCGCGACACTTACCCATTGCCAGAATTATTAGAAGCACAATATATAGTTATTGCTCACCCATTTCAGAAAGTATTATTAACTGATGAACAAGTTTTAAAACCAGGGCAACAAGACTTAGTTAAATTTGTCTATGATGCCTTTACTCAAAATTTTCCCATTGCTCAAGATTTCCAAAAATTGCCAGAAGAATTTATCTTAGATGGTGGAATTACTGTCAGTTTTTATCAAAGATTTCGCCCTACTTCTGTGGCAACTGCTGTACAAACTTTATCAGGAGTACAAAAACAAATTCCTCAACGTCCAGGTAGACAGTTAGACTGGATGAGTTTAAATCAATCTCCTTATATTACTTATAATTATTCGGCAGTTATTCAAACTTCTGAAAATGCTTATAAATTAATGACAGACCCTGCGGATACTACTAAACAAACCTCTAAATATTTTCTCTATTTAGGGCAAATATCCGAATCAGTAAAAATTACTGGTAAACTGAATTTTCTGAATCAAGAATGTGATGGTTTGTCTCTTGCGTTTTCTTCTTTAGATGAGCAAGGAAATTTGCTTGATACAACTGCCAATAATTATTTTCCTGGAGATTTGTCTGACTTGAATTTTTCACTCCCTGGTAACAATTCGGTTTATTTACTTCTGGAAAATATGACTATTGATAGGGATGAATTAACAGATAAATGTGGATGGGTAATCAATAATCTTATTGTTGATGAGTAGAGCAAATTTTCTGGAGATAACTACTGATAATTATTTGCCTGGGGTTGGTTCTAATTTAACTTTTTATCTTCCAAAATTTATACTTTTTTAGTGTAAAAGTTTCTGTCTTTCTGTAGAACCCATTTGGTATCTTTTACATTGATTTTCCTTCCTATAACCTGAGCGATCAATCGCGTTTCATGTGCGTAGCAAAGTGGAACGGAGTTCTATCGCTGAAAAACTATACTATTTTTAGTTGAATAAAAAGTCATGTGTATAGGCCAGCAACCCCATTTAATCTTTAGAATATCAGAAAAATTGTGAGGATGCAACCGAAAATCCTTTGAGGCGCATTTTTTCAGGAGCTTAAGATAATGAAGATATTGGTAGTTTTCCATTATTGAGTGATGGATGGAAAATTTTGATGAGGGAAAACAAACATTTCTTGAGAGTTGCTGAAGTAGTTTTCCATTATTGAGTGATGGATGGAAAATTTTGATGAGGGAAAACAAACATTTCTTGAGAGCTGCTGAAAATGAAAATACTTCTGCCTACTGGAAAAATTCCTGAATACCTAGTTGTTTCTGAGTGGGGAAATTTAGTTGAATAAAAAACAAACCCGCACAAATGTACTATCGTGATATTCGCTTTAATGAGAGTGAACTTAAAGCTAGAATACCCAAAACTATTAAACTTAAGTTAAAGATGTGTACTCTAGTAATCTACTCTCTAAATATTAATTTAATTTATAAAAAAAAAGCAAAAATACTTTTACTTAATTTTCATCAAAATTTCCAAAAAACATATTTTGTAAAAAGCTGCTTAATTTTTTCCTGATAGTTAGTAAATAGTTAATAATAATTTAGGCCAAAACCAAGGAATTAGGCGATCGCTATATTTATCCCATCTATTAATATCCCAAATAAAAATATTCTAATAGGATAAAAATATGAACAAGCTGCAAGGTTGTGTAATTATTTTGTTTAACAGTTCTCAGCAAATTTTACTCGTGCTTAGAGATAATAAAGATTCTATTCCTTTTCCTAATACTTGGAATTTATTAGGAGGATTTATTGAAAATGGTGAACTTCCTGAACAATGTATATGCAGAGAAATAAGGGAAGAAATCGAAATTGAATTAACAGATATTAACTTTTTTCAAAAGTACAATATTTATGATAGAGAACATTACGTTTTCTGGAAGCAAATAGATTTAGATTTAAAGTACATTCAACTTAATGAAGGTCAGCGTTTAGCTTATTTTAGTAAAGATGAATTAGACCAAAATCAACTGGCATTTCAATGTAACAAGATTTTGAATGATTTTTTTGTCCAGGTGTTATGGCCTAAATTTGGTAGGTAGAAAAATAATATGTACGGCAGGAAAAAACTATAGCACTATACTTATGTAGAAAATTTACCCCGAAAATAGGTAAATGATTTGCAAATTCCCAAATCTCACTCCTGTTGCTTCCTTGCGGAAAAGATAATAGTGCTTTGAAAATCTCTCTATTGCTAGAAGAGTCTTTCCAAAGTTAGGGAAAAAACTATAGCACTATATTTATGTAGAAAATTTACCCCGAAAATAGGTAAATGATTTGCAAATTCCCAAATCTCACTCCTGTTGCTTCCTTGCGGAAAAGATAATAGTGCTTTGAAAATCTCTCTATTGCTAGAAGAGTCTTTCCAAAGTTAGGGAAAAAACTATAGCACTATATTTATGTAGAAAATTTACCCCGAAAATAGGTAAATGATTTGCAAATTCCCAAATCTCACTCCTGTTGCTTCCTTGCGGAAAAGATAATAGTGCTTTGAAAATCTCTCTATTGCTAGAAGAGTCTTTCCAAAGTTAGGGAAAAAACTATAGCACTATATTTATGTAGAAAATTTACCCCGAAAATAGGTAAATGATTTGCAAATTCCCAAATCTCACTCCTGTTGCTTCCTTGCGGAAAAGATAATAGTGCTTTGAAAATCTCTCTATTGCTAGAAGAGTCTTTCCAAAGTTAGGGAAAAAACTATAGCACTATATTTATGTAGAAAATTTACCCCGAAAATAGGTAAATGATTTGCAAATCAAAAACCTAACTACCCTACCCTCCTTCCTTACAAAAGAATGGTACTTTGAAAACTTCTCTATTCGGAGGTCATAGAGTAGAGGTTTTTCTAGATTTTTTGACTGTACAAATATCCTTTTAAAAAATATTCTACTAACGCAATGCGCGGATTAATTTTATTGCTGAGTGGGCAATCGCACAAATAACAATAGAACTTCCTAATGCTCCAGCAAGAATTAAACCAGCATCACTATTTTCAATTGCCAGGTCGGCAACTTTATAAATTAAATTAATAGGAGTCACTTCCTGGGTTTCGATACAACTTGGGAATGTTTTATTTTCTTGAGTAGAGTTATTTTCCATTTTTATTCTCCGGTATTTTTCAAAACTGATTATTTATTGGGAGATATCTAATACCAAATCTCAAAAGTATTGCTACATCTCCTTGAGAGTAGGGAGTAGGGAGTAGGGAGTAGGGTGAAAAGAGATAAGATATCTTGGTTTAATGCCGATAATCGTTATAAACATTACTAAACGATTATTATTACTTAATAACTGAAGTTCATCGGAAGTATAGCATTATTTTTGGGAATTGGTATAAGAAAAAACAGGATAACTTTACCTCAATCAATAATATTGAGACAAAAAAGAGAATGTTGAGCTGATTTTGAAAGTTTTTTTATGACTCCAAACTTTTACTGTGACAATACTAACGGTGTCACATTGATGTTTTTCTCCGAACTATTCAATTTAGTTCTATTTTGGCTCTTTTTGTATATATTATGGTCAATTTATTTCTGTCTGTTAGTACAGTTAATATACTGCAAAATTACTGGTTTTCATTTGTTTCTGTTCTATATATATTCTGACTCATTAATTTCTTTCCAAAGAAATATACGCTAATAGCAATATTTAACGACCATATACTGGAGGTGTTGTATGAGCAGAAAAAAACTTCAAGTTCTATATGTCTTTCAGAAGAAGGTATTAAAAAAGTAAATATAGCTAGAATCAAAAAAAGTTGGAAAAAAAACACAAAAAGAGTGGTATGAATCAGCATTTGTTTCAATATAAACATTGAAGCGCTTTATGAGTAGCACATCTATTTCTCCTGATTCTTTCAAAAAGTTGTCTGAAGTTGTAGGAATAGAAGACTGGCATTCCCTTGTTAATTGGCCTCTAAGTCAATCTTTTACTCAGAAAAAATCAAAATTCAAAGCTGGAGTAGGTATAACTGGCATTTTTACTTCAGACAAAAAGCTGGAAGTAGAAATTGCTTTGGAGTATTTGAAGCAACTTTTAATTAATTGCAAATTTGTTATACTATTTCTCAAAAACTTTTCTATATTTTCTTGAGTAGGGTACCTACTCCTAACTCCTACCAGGAGGTGAATCAAACATAATAATAATTGATATTAACTTACCTTAAAGTAGCAAAAAAGTTATTCTATATAAGTTAATTACTTAATAACTGAAGTTCTCATGAAGTATAGCATTATTTTTGGGAATTGGTATTATTTACAATGATGATAATTTAGCACAATAATATAGTTTCCAAACTTCTTGGGAAAGCTTAAACTATTGTTTTTTATCGCCCAGTTGTATCACTTTTTTCACTGAGTGATATTGTTAAATTAACACTCCCCCAATCAAATCAAATTAAATAGCTTCTGATCAAATTAGTCCAATTGTGGTGATGGTTCAATGTAATCCTGTGGTCAAGCAAAAATATATAGCCTATAGTTAATTAATCTATTTTTTTGCTTAATTAAATTTAGATATTACTTCATTAAAACCTGAGTCGCAAAATTTTCATTTCTTGTGGGAGAGAGAACTCTTGCTTTTAAAATAGCAGCTCCCAAAAAAGCATAAGAAATTACTCCTACAAATGCCAAAAGAAATATATTTAAAATCCCAGAAGCATTCCATAAAGCATGAAGAATAGATGCGGTAAAATAACCAACTCCCAAAATCAACCAACTATTACGACGTCTTAAAACACTTAACCCAATAAAATAACCAAAATAACCACTATAAGCCATGTGTCCAGCTACTGAACCTAAAATTCTGGGAATTAACAATTGTAATCCTACCAATTGACCCGCATCTACTCCCAATTGTAAACTAGCACTATCCACAATACTCGGAACATATTGTCCCAGAGTTTCTAATAAAGTAAATCCTACTGCAGAAGCTGTTCCTAATAAAATTCCATCTAAAGGTTCCCAAACACCAATTTTATTTCGCCAGGGATCAGGTAAATTACGACCTATTAATAGTACTAAAAACACAGGTAATGCTTTTAACAACTCCTCCATTAATCCCGCGCCAAAAAACATTCTAATCAGGAAATCAAGAAAGCCAACTTGCTCAGGATTTACTGATATATCACCAGGAAGTATAAAACGAAATACTACAATAAATAATGTCAAAATTGGACTTAATAAGATAATAACAGTTGTTAAAGCTACTCCGAATAATACCCACCAAGGTTTCTGTTTGCCACAAAGTTGATAAACGAAATAATAAGCAGCAGTAGCAATATAAGCTGCTAATAAAAAATTGAAAGCTATTGCTCTACCCACGGTTAAAAACATTAAAATCACAAAAAATACAGTGATAATACCTGGATAAAGATAGGCTTTTTTAGCTAATTGCTTTCCTGTGGAGGCAATAGGAAATAACTGGGTCAAAGTTATCGACTCAGTATCTTCAACATCTTCAACATTAGGAACAGAATTGACAGGAAGTGAAGTAGAGTTTACTGATTGTGATACTGATAAGGTTGATTTTTGGTAGGATAAATTATCGAAGATGAATTCTGGTCCTTTGTAACCCAGACGAATACGATCGCCCACCTGTAAAATTTGACTTCCCTGTATTCTTCGTCCATTAATATAAGTACCATTAGAACTATTGAGGTCGTAAATTTCCCATACTAAACCAGTAGTTTTGGCCTGTTTGGTATGAATACGAATTAGGGCATGACGGCGAGAAACCGTTGTATAAAATTTTGTCTCTAGGACAATTTGACACTTGGGATCGCGTCCTAGCACTATCTCCTCTGTCTCAGATAGATACTTTTTTATGAGCTTTTCCTCGTATACCCCTCTTGTAGACAGTTGTCGCAGAAATGCCATTTTTTAGATATCTTTAAAATTTTTAGTCAAAATAATTATTGATAAGCAATGAACAATTAATTGTCAATTAGATATAGCGCCGTGCGCAGGCAACAGGCAACAGGAAACAGCTTATCTGGGGGAATAAAAAACCGATAATATAAGATTTTAGCTATTGGACACCTCTTGTAATTTGTAAATATGCCAGCGCACATTGCTATACAGCATATTTCATATCAGTGGGGTACATCTGTTGTGGGCAAGATGCCCACACTACGAAGACTTTATCATCAATATTTGTACCTCATATACCTGCAATCTGCTGTATTGTCCATTGTTTATTGCTTAACTAGCGATCCGTATTTTCCGTACCAGAATGCTCCGCAAAAAGCACTCAGCTTTCAGAGTGCTAAAAGCTTGGGTTTAAATCCCTGACTTCTAGCTTGTCGTTTAATTATAGGAGATGTCCCGTATCCCGTTCTGGCACGTTAAAAAAAGTAATCTTGCTGAGTGCTGAGTGCTGACCGCTTCTTTAATTTCTACTGATTCGCCTTAGCGTCTTGAATTGCTAAATAAAAGAGTAAAGTAGCTAGAGGAATGCTCAGACTCAAAATTATCCCTGTTACTAGACCACCTAATTCTGGTTCCCCAGAAGATAACTCAAAAATAGAACCAACTGCTGCGATCGCTGCTATACAAGACCCACCCAAAAGCAATGTTGATTTAGGAGTTCCTACCATAACTTTCTTCTCCAAAAATATTGACTGTTTTAATTTTTTATGATAAGCACTAAAGTTAAGAACTAATAAATCTTAAACTTCTGGACTATTGCTTTTGTATTAGACATCTGGTAAAAATCAAAAATATAGCAGGAAACAGGAAACAGGTAACAGGCAACAGGCAACAGTGGGAAAAGAATTTCTCTGTCTAAGATTCATCATCAACTCGTTCCTTCCTATAAAATCAATTACTGTACATAAATCATCAATTAGGGTTTGCTGATGAAAAGTCTTTTTGCTGGGGTAGGAGACAACCCACCCGCTGGCCCCCCCAGGAGGGGGAGACAGGAGACTGGAGACTGGAGAAATGGATCGGGAGCGAGGAGGTAGGAGTAAGAATTGTCAATTTGGGATTTTTCTGCCCAACTATGAGCCTAAAATACGCTCCATGCATGAGCATCAACAGCTAAAAACCAGGTACTGCAATTCGACCCCAAAAAGGCACTTGTCTTTATATGTCAATGCTTTTAGATTAGATCGGTAAGCCCCAATTATTTCCCCCTACTCTGTACGGACTTTGTATGCAACGTCCCTATTACTCCCTATTCCTAGATGTCTATTAGACATATGGTAAAAATCAAAAATCAAATCAATTCTGATCAAGAAATTATCAATTTTTCCTCCCTGTTGCCTGTTGCCTCTTTTCTGGAAATGTCTATTAATTTTGCGAGACTTTAAGCAATAGATTTGACAGCTTTAGGAGAGAACTTATGCTTAGTCAACTCTTCATTCAGTGCCAATTTATTTTCTACTCGGTCTACAAACAGCACCCCTTGAAGATGGTCCATTTCATGCTGAATTGCTCTAGATAATAATTCTTTAGCCTGAAGGGTTTTCGGACGACCATTTTCATCTTTGTAGGCAACTTCAATTATTGCGGGACGTTTAACATCTAAATAAACCCCAGGAATACTCAGACACCCTTCTTGGAAAAGACAAACTTCTTTACCATACCTTTTAATCGTAGGATTAATCAAAACTAGAGGGGGCGTAGCAGCATTATCTAGCTCGCAGTCTATAACAATTACTTGTTTTTGGACAGCCACCTGGGGTGCAGCTAGACCAATACCATCAGCACTATACATAGTTTGGAGCATTTCTCGTATCAGCTTCCGAATATCATCATCTACCTTAGTCACACGCTTTGCTGACTGACGCAAAGAGCGATCGCCCAAATAATGTATTTCCAAAGGTGGGTTCTCTAATTTTTCCTTCTTAACTAGAATTTCAGAATTTGTCATAATTTTACAATATCAAAGTAATGGCTAAATTTTAAACAAAGGTACTTTTTGAACCTCTTTCTATCCTAATAGACATCTCCAGAAAAGAGGGAACAGGGAATAGGGAACAGGGAACAGGGAACAGGGAACAGGGAGAAATAATTGACAATTTATATATAAGAATTGATTTTATTTTTAATTTCCGGAGATGTCTAATAGAAAATACACGGCCTCTGAGCCATGAATAGTCAAGTTAACTTATCACATCCAACTCAAAATCAAAGTCCTGATCTCAATTAATCAAAACCCCCCTGAGTCCTAAATTAATATTTTTTTGCTTCTAACTTCTAAGTTTTGACTTTTGACTTTTAACTTTTGACTGAGTCCCAGATTAATCAATATTTTTTGACTTTTAACTTTTAACTTTTGACTTCTAATGTCTTGGCAGGTTTAGTCCCAATATAATTGATATAAAACCTAACCTCTAGCAAAACTTACCCGTAAAATTATAGGCATAACTTCTCTTTCCTAATGTTTCCAGCTTTTTATAGATATTACAAAAACTTAACAAATTAATTGTCTGTCAAAAAAATCAAAATTAAAAATTATATGAATAATGATTCAAACTCTTCTTCAGCTAATTCTCAAAACACCAGTCCTACCTCAGAAAATTCTAATGGCACAAAAGCAGCGATCGCTCCTGTAAAAACACCAATAGAGCAATTAAACTTGGTAGAAAATGAAATAGAACAAATGTTACCCTCCTCTCCCACACAACTTAATGGTTTGGCGAACAATCAAGGAGATGAAGGGCCAAAAAATCGAATAGCGTCCATTGTCTCCCTGACAGCAATTGCCGTAATGATTCTGGGGTTAGCCATAGATAATGTGCTGCTTGGTTATAGCAGTGCGGTTGTGGCAATGGTAGCTTCCATCAGAATGATTTGGCCTAGTTGGGGTAAAGTCTGGAAAACCCTCATTCCTCCAGTTTGGCGTAATCTGATTATTGCTTGCTTTGGTATCTTGGCCGCTATTGTTGGTTTACTGATGTTAAGTGGAGCAAACCAAGAACCAGGTACTCGTAATATTCAGATTAACTGGGATGCCATTGGAGCGGTGGGCGAACTCATCGGAGCTTTGGGTCAAATCTTAATTGCGATTATTGCTGTATATGTAGCTTGGCGACAATACGTTATTTCCAAAGATTTGACCATTCAGCAAAACCGCATCACTCAACAACAAACCATTGATGCTTACTTTCAAGGAGTTTCCGATCTGGCAATGGATGAAAAAGGTTTATTGGAAGATTGGCCACAGGAAAGAGCGATCGCTGAAGGACGTACAGCAGCTATTATTAAAAGTGTAGATGGAGAAGGTAAAGCGAAAATTCTCAGATTTTTATCTCAGTCTAGACTAATAACGCCGATTAAGCGCGATCGCCAACTTGGTCGGCCTATTTTAGATGGTAATGGAGGTTATGCGGAAGATAGGGAATATGGTATTCGTGTGATTGACTTAGGAGTAATGTTAGCAGGAGCTGACCTGACAAAAACAGATTTGCGGTGGACAGAATTAAGTGATGCTAATCTTGTTAGAGCTAATCTTAGTGATTGTGACTTAGTAAAAGCTAATTTTTCTCGTACTATTTTGTATGAAGCAAGTCTGGTAGGTGCTGACTTGAGGGGAGCGAGATTTTTCTATGGTAATGCGGAAACTGCTACTCCTCGCAGTCGTACTCATGTACCTAACTATCAAACAGGTATTTGTACTGGTGCAGTGGTAGAAAATGTTGACTTTAATGGAGTCAAACGGTTGTCTGACGAACAACGTTATTATTGTTGTGCTTGGTCTGGGGAAAAAAGTAGAAGAAAGATACCAGGTGGTTGTGAAGGTATTCCGAATAAGTTGGGACGTTAGAAGAAGGAGTCAGTCCTCAGTCCTCAGTCCTCAGTCCTCAGGAGTCAGGAGAAAGGAGTTATGTCAAATCCGGTTGAATACTTATTAGAATTCTTGAGAGATGGGGAGGTGGGGAGATAGAAGTGGGGATAGAATTATCAACATATACTGTATAACCGGACTCTATATCAGGAGTCGGCAGAAAGGAAGGACGAGAGTGGGAATTATCTAGTGCAGGATGGCAGAAATAACTAACCAGTTACAAAATCCTAAAAGCCTTGCCAATCAATACTTTTGACTGTCAGATATGCGTCTTACATTCTGAGGAAACCTCAGAATTACGCAATCGCTTTTGATTTTTGACTTTTAGACATCTGGTAAAAATCAAAAATCAAATCAATTCTCACACATAAATTATCAATTCTTTCTCCCTACTACCTACTGCCTCTTTTCTGGAGATGTCTTTTGACTTCCGCGTAGCGGCACTAGGTTTGTCTGCATAAGTCTTGAAAATATTAAATCCCTCCTGAAGTCTGAGCTTCAAGAGGTATACCGAGATATTTGGGAAGTCTATCAACTCAACTAGCGTCAGCTTGCCGTCAGACTCTGAGTATTACTTGCCGATCGCCATCCAGTTAAGATGCCAACAGCGTTCGTTAGCATAATCGGGAGTCAGATCTACATTCTTGTATATGTACACGCGGAATCCTGTCGGTGATGCCTTGTAGATTGAAGTAGCGCCCATCGTCGTCCAGTGGTTACTCTTGCCAGCGATAGAAGTGAAGTAAAGTGGGGTTTCGGTAAATCCTGCTCCACTGGTATCGATATCCAAATAAATCCCCTTTTGGTTGTAGTTAACCCAGGATGTCTCGCATGGAGTAGTCGAACCGCTAGCAATCTTGTATTCAGTTGCTGCCAACAGAGGTATGCTCTCCAGTTCCCCAGCTACAGCATTAACTGGCCATGCCAATGTGATGCACAACACAGCGCATAGCGCTATCAACGTACCTAATATCTTTTTGATGTTCATATTTTTCTTATCCTTAACTATTATTCGTCTATTCGTCAACTTTTGGGTAACTGCTAAAAGCAACTTCTCTACCTCGAACACCGAGATGCCGATGCCAAAGTATATAGAGATTCCTTGTTCTTTTCAGTCCCCCTATATATCTAAATACTGTACTTTAATTTGGCTGAGTCGGATAATAATTACTTGTTTATTTTACTTATGTATCTTTTTTATTTTTTTTACTTTACTTATGTATCTTTTGCTACCACTCTAACTTCTGACTTCAGCTCCCATTTCCCAAGCTGCTTGAAAGAAATCTCGTTCGCAGAGCATGGCATAACAGTAGTTTGATTCTGCTTCTTGAGTATTGTCTGCGTAACTGTCTATCACTTTCTCGAGCTTTTGCGTCAAATGTTCAAAATCCTGACTGCTGTAAGTACGAATCCATTCAGAATATTGATGCTCTGGGATTTCTGGTGTAGCTAACTGTTGTCCCAAAAAAGTATAAAGTCGCATACAAGGAGTCATTGCTGCAGCGATCGCTCCAATATTATTACTCCAAGCTGTTGCTAGCAGAAAATCTGTGTAACGCCGTGTAGAAAATCCTGGCGTAATAGTTTCTAGGTTGACTCCCCATTTTGCAGCATAGTTTTGATGCAGTTGTAGTTCTTCTTTTACCCCACCTGCGAGAGTATGAAACAATTCAAATATTTTCCAGTCTGGGGACTTAGCTGCAGCAATACTGTAAGCACGGGCAAATGCTCTGAGGAAAAAAGCATCTTGTCCCACATAATAGGCAAAACTTTTATGAGGCAGTGTACCGTCAGCAATTCCTTGCACAAAAGGATGGGATAAACAGACTGTTGCTAATTGTTGACTTATTTTCCATAAATTATTTGATAAGCTGTTTTGCATTGAAACCATATATCTAAATTTTTGTCAAAGGGAATAGGGAATAGGGAATCTAAACTATTCTTAGCTTATCATATTTTCTATAAATTCATTCAGTGGTATTATATGATGTTTTAGTTTAAGCTTATGTAAGCATTTCCTGCGGAATGCTGCGCAAACAGCCGTCAGCCATCAGCTATCAGCTATTACTTTTAGTGTACGAGTAAAGCTTTATTAATTGTCTTACTACAAAAGTTGCTTCCTTTGACCTTAAAGTCAGTTGTTAGTTTAAACACTGTTCTTAAGGAGAAAGTTTTGTTGCTGAAAGCTGACTGCTAATAGCTGAATGCTTACAAGATTATTCCACCAATTTCATAAATGTAGATACAGCAAATTGCAGATAGATGAGGTACAAATATAAATGGTAAAGTGAATGCAAGTGCGGGCATCTTGCCCGCGACTGGTATACTAATATGAAATACGCTGTATGTTCTATAAAACATCTCTACAGGAGTACCTCGAAAAGGCTGATATGATTTCTGGAAAAATCTATTTTAATAGGAAAGTATAGTTTATTACTGAAAAATTGTGGTTTAAAGCCTCCCCTTTTAAAGGGATAATAAAGAAAAATTTTCCTTTAAGTCAATCCTCTTCTTTTCAAGGAGAGATAATTGTTAATTATTCATTATTAATTATTAATTGTTGAACTTTTCCTTCTTTTATGAAATATTCTATAGTAATTCCTATTTATAATGAAGAGAAAAATCTCCCTGAATTATATCGGCGTATGAGTGCCATTCTGAATAGAATGGATGGAGATATAGAATTAATTTTAATTAATGATGGGAGTCGCGATCGCTCTCTACAAATACTCCGAGAATTACATCAACAAGACTCTCGAATTTGTTACTTAAGTTTTGCCCGTAATTTCGGACATCAAATTGCTGTTACTGCTGGTTTAAATTTTGCTAGGGGGAAAGCTATTGTAGTTTTAGATGGAGATTTGCAAGACCCACCAGAATTAATTCCAGACTTAATTGAACAGTGGCGACAAGGTTATCAAGTTGTCTATGCTCAACGCACAAAAAGACATCAAGAAAGTTGGTTAAAAAAGTTGCCTGCTTTTCTATATTATCGGATTTTAAAACATTTAGCAGATGTGGATATTCCCATTGATACGGGAGATTTTTGTTTAATGGATAGATGTGTGGTAGATGTGTTGAATAAAATGCCAGAAACTAATCGTTATATTCGAGGTTTAAGAGCATGGGTTGGTTTTAAACAAACAGCAATTAAATTTGAGCGCGAACCTCGTTTTGCTGGTGATATTCAATATACTTTTGCTAAGTCTTTAGCTTTAGCAATTAATGGTTTAGTCTCTTTTTCTAAAGTACCTTTACGACTTTCTACTTATATAGGATTATTTGCTGCTTGTATTGCTTTATTGATGGCTTGTTTAGTTTTATATTGGCGGATTTTTTATCCAGATTCACCATTAACTGGTTTGGCAACAATTATCATGGCAATATTCTTTTTAGGAGCAGTACAATTAGTAAGTATTGGAATTTTAGGAGAATATATCGGACGTATTTATGAAGAAGTGAAAGGTAGACCTCTTTATACTTTATCTGAAGTGGCAGGATTTGAGGATAAGAATTAATACCATCAGGACTTACGCATACAACTCCCTTGAAAACGACATATGTAGGGGCGAATAGCATTCGCCCTCAATGGCATTTGCCCTAAATTGATGAGGGAAGCGGTTTCTTACTCATTTTTAGAGAACTGACTGAAGTATACGTGCTAACAAACGAATTCCATCAGAATTTTTCATATCTTCCCAGGAAAGTGCCCAACCTTCAGATGCTGTTATTAACGATTCATCAAGTTCTGGGTGAAACTGGGTAGTTAGTGCTTTCCGGCCGTTATCCCAATAAATACCGGTTGCTGCCACCTCACATAACGGATCGCCACTTTGAGTATGTGTTGAAGCTAAAATTTCGACACCAATGGGTGCATCCATTAGGCTTTGTAGGTCTAGTATCGAGGCCGCTTCAAGGCTGTAAGCAGTTATCGCATGGTGAATTTGCTGATAGGCCCAACATACGAACCGCATTGATTCTTCTGATACTTCGTTGCCATGAAATGCCTGAATGTGCAGATTGTTCTCGTACTGGAGTGCTACATCAATGATGGCATCAAAACGTTTTGCTACTACACGATATGCCTCCGTGATTTGAGTCGGAACATGAGGAATCTCAAGATCCCGGTAGGGGTATAAACGTGTATTAGAATGGCTAATTTCTTCATTCTTAGCAACTGCAAACGATTCATCATTCCAAGATTGGGCGACAGTACCATAACTCTTTTCGACCTTCAGGCGATTTGCCACCTCGGCAATGCGACGACTGACAGCAACAAACGCTGGTTGTTGTGATTTTTCTAGACGATCCACAGATTCACGGATTAATTCTACATGGGCCTGCGCCGTAAGCTGATGAGATAGACAAATGCCAATGAAAGGCACCTGTTTTAAGAGGAATTCAACAATCAGTTGCGTAGCATCTGAACGAGGAAATGCTGGCGAAAAAGTATCTTTTACATGAACATCCGGTTCGCCCCCTTCCAATACTATAAGTTTGGCTACGCTTGCCAGGGAAGCAAAGCGCTTTAGGTCAGAAATACCATGCTTCCAAGCGGGCACAATAAGGGTAGGTAAACCCAGTATCTGATCGACAATATAGGCCACGTTCTCTGATGCAATGACCCCAACTTTATCCTTGGGTCGTTCGCCAACATGCTCCCAGGGTTCAATAACTACAACACTTTCTGCAATTTCTCCAGGATCGACCAGAGAAAGATCGTCTACATGACGACCCCAGGTAGGACGACGGTCACCGAGAGGATTTGGTGTATTACGTTCAGCGAGAAAAGCATCAATTAAAACTTGACTAGATTTAGACATTTATAGTGCCTCTGATTTTATTAGGACTTATATTTTACAATTTTTCTGAGTGCAGCCTTAATTCCTTAACAAAAAAATCAGAAGGTTTTAGATCGGTAATTTCAATGACACAATTATGCGTCCAGAACAACTGAATTCTAGCATTTCGGATATTTTTCCACCATCTTGGGGTCTGGTATCGCGCGATCAGCGACAAGAAGAGGATTGACTCAAAGGAAAATTTTTCTCTATTATCCCTTTAAAAGGGGAGGCTTTAAACCACAATTTTTCGGTAAATAAAGCTTTTAGCCTTTTTCGACTCTAAAAAAGTGCGCCTGTTTTAATTCCCTTACCCTCAAAAATTCAGAATTTGGGGGTGAGGGGGGGAAGAAAAATCAAAGAAAAATTATTCCTCCTACTTTCTCTGTCTTCCCACCCTCCCCAAACTTCCCACACTCCCCACCCTCTCAACACTTAGCCCTATTTAATTTTTGGGCGAAAGTATGAACAATCGCATGGTTTCCTATATTCCTCAAGCTGCTAACCGTCAGACTCCGAATCGGATAAATGAAGTTGTGATAAAATTAAACATTATTTTCTGGAGTAACTTATGATATCGACCAAATCTTTGCCTTTGAGTTGGGAAGAACTACAACAACTCGCCACATTTGAGCGAGATACCATTAACGGACCAACCAATTCCCAAGCAAGATTGCGGCTGTTTGGACAAGCCGAATCAGATGTGCGAGTTACTCTTTATCGCGATCATCATGCTTGGTGTCCTTATTGTCAAAAAGTGTGGCTGTGGTTAGAGGAAAAGCAGATTCCCTATCGTATCGATAAAGTGACTATGTTCTGTTATGGAACCAAAGAAAAGTGGTATAAGCAAAAAGTGCGATCGGGAATGCTTCCTGCGCTAGAACTTGACGGTCAGTTAATTACAGAAAGTGATAATATCTTATTAGCATTAGAAAACGCATTTGGTCCATTAAATCGGGTGGGGATGGGCGATCGCCGAGCGCTGCCTCTGCGCCAGCTAGAACGCCTACTCTTTCGCGGTTGGTGTAGTTGGTTGTGCTACCCCACGCGATCGCAAAGGGACGAACAACGCAGTCGAGATCAATTTACCACCATCGTGGCTCAAGTTGAAGCAGCTCTTGCCAGTACTCCAGGATCTTATTTTCTGGAAGAATTTGGTATAGTTGATTTGGTTTTTACTCCATACATCGAGCGGATGAATGCCAGTCTCTACTACTACAAAGGCTATTCATTGCGGGAAGAAAACCCAAAGCTCTCTGATTGGTTTGATGCTATGGAAACCCGATCCACCTATCGAGGGACACAAAGCGATTTTCATACCCATGCCCACGATTTACCACCGCAAATGGGTGGATGTTATCCTAACCAAGAATCTCAAACTGAGATTAATCAAAAACGAGTCGATTGCGGTCCTTGGTTCGGATTACCAGATGTGATGTATCCAGAACCCGAAACGTCTCGAGCAGAAGCTCTGCACCGGGCGATAAAGCATCGTCATAATATCATTCGCGTTAATCCAGCCGACGATCGCCTTTTTGATGAAGCCTTGCGTTGTGCTCTGACTTACATGATAACAGGAGAACTCTGTCCGCCACCATCTGCTTCCGTTCCAGCCCTGCGCTACCTGCGCGATCGCATTAGTGTACCGAGAGATATGTCCATATATGCCGCCAAACGACTGAGAGAAGCATTAGAAACCACGGCAGCTCTATCTGGCGATCGCCAAGGAATACCCATTCCGGTTCGCGATCGGCGCGATCAAAATCCAGCTAATTTCACCCAAATTTAATAATGGAGTGTGAATTCCACTCTTCAAATCTTTGATTGCAGAGGGGATGAGAGCGACTCCCTATTTTATTTTTAATAAAGGACATGGGTGCTGAGGAAGACGTGCAGATAGATGGACGCGGGGAGGGGGAGACAGGTCAAAGCGGAGAGAGGAAGACGCGCAGATAGATGGACGCGGGGGTTTTCTAATCATGAATAGAGCGAGTAGATTGAATGAATTACTCAATTATCCAATCTCCGCGTCCCCGTGTCACCGCGCCCCCGTGTCAAATCTTATTTGCTTGACAATAGAAAACTTATCGTTCCGAAAATTTTATCTAAAGATGTGTATATATCCATGTTCTGTTCGCTGAATTTCAATTCCTTAACAAACAGATCGGAAGGTTTTAAATCGGTAATTTCAATAAAGTCTGCTTCCAAATACTTGATCTTATACTCTTCTTGAACTTGAGCAATAGTTTTATAATCACTAAAAGCCATTAATAACCCCTATTTTATCAGGACTTACGCAGAACCACCATATTTGGTAGGGGCAAATGGCATTTGCCCTCTACAGATAGCGTATTATTCATAATTTGCATAATATCATGTCCGCTTAATTAGGGATAAAAAAATTTTTCCTTGTAATACCCTATTTTTATTCCTCTTCTCCGCTCTAACTCCTATACGGACTCCATTCGCAGCTTTGCGTTAGCAAATGCCATTCGCCCCTAAGACTTCCTAATGGCTTTGTTGCATGAAAGTAGTGATAGAACATCCATTCCGCAGTTATATCGCTCTGTTGAGATTGATGTTCTATGGATCTGTTGGACAATAGTTATTGCTCTGCTAATTCACGATCGCTCTGTTGAGATTGATGTTCTATGGATCTATTGGACAATAGTTATTGCTCTGCTAATTCACGATCGCTCTGTTGAGATTGATGTTCTATGGATCTATTGAACAATAGTTATTGCTCTGCTAATTGGCGTTCGCTCTATTGAGATTGATGTTCTATGGATCTATTGGACAATAGTTATATCAAATCCGTTGGCTTCGGAGTAATATAATTCTGTCGTCGTCTTACAATGCTTAAGGGCGAATGCCATTCGCCCCTACAATATAGACTCTTACCTTTGAATACTGAAACGCTGTAGTGTCATCACACTACCTTCACCCCCCCAATAGATTTATGCTGATAAGCAGTGCTACCTTTTTTCACCCCCTTCATCCTCCAACTCTAAAAAAACATCTTCATAAATAGCATTTAGCGATAACGTGATTCCCAAACTCATCAACTCAATCGTGTCACCTTCACTGTAGGGAATGAATCGCCACTCTCCAACAGCATCCCGCCGAAAAATCTCAACCGTTTTGGTTTCAGAACTCACTAAAACATATTCTTGTAGCGTTGAGAGACGACGGTACAGGGCGAACTTACCACCGCGGTCGTAAGCCTCCGTACTCGGAGAAAGCACCTCAATAATGACACAGGGATAGCGGATGAATTGTCGGGCGGTACGATCGCGCTCATCGCAGCTAATACTAAGGTCTGGATAGGTAAACGGTCCTTCGTCAGTAATGCCCACCTTGGCATCAGAGTTACGCACCTTGCAGCGCCCCCGTAACGGTTCTCGTAACAGGGTTGCCAAATTTAGGGCAATATCTGCATGGGGCAACGTTCCCCCTGCCATTGCAAACACTTCCCCATTAAAATATTCGTAGCGTAGTGGTTGTTGGACTTCCCATTCCAAATATTCTTGTGGTGTTAAACGGGGGACAACTCTGGTAGTAGCTTGTGTCATGGCATATTATCCAAAAAATATGTTTATATTTTAGGCGATAGATTTTCATCAAAAAGTAATTTTGTGCAGATAACGATCGCCAAGCCGTCCGGTTTAGCACAAGGCTAGGCAGGGAAACGTTCAAAGATGAGTTGAGTTAATCCTGTGGTACGTTCGCGCTTTGTTAACACAGCTTACTGCTGTAGCTAGATTGCTTCCGCAAAGGGTTTTGGTGCGTTACGCAGGAGCTGAGATTATCCATTGATTAATAGATTTTTCCCCTGCTAACGCACCCTGTATGATCGGCGATCGCACTTAGGTGCTTCTGATATCTGTAATTTGAGAAATCTTCTCCATACTGTGTTGAGAAGCGAAATGGACTACAACATTCTGGGAACAATGGCTCAAATTTGTCAAGCTCTTGTTTTCAAAAAAATTACGCTATATCTTGGTTTTAACTATTACAATTAAACCTACTATCTCCTGTTTCTGGCGTTTTCATGAATATGGCAGCAATAGGAGAGATCGAACCCACTTCCCCTTGGTCGATCTCCACGCGAGAACCCATCAAGTCTAATGTTTCGTACTGATCATCAGTCAGACCCGCCCATGCCTCATAGACATCTGGATACTTGAAGTCAGGACGATACGTCTGGAAAGTAATGGCAATTAGTTCCGGGATATTGAAACTATATAGTTTTCCATCGACAATCATATTCTGTCCGTCTGACGTTGTTTGCAAAGTGCCGCTAAACCGACATTGCTTCTCTCTTAGTTGACAAGCATTATCACTATTTGCCATTGAATTCACTGTGTCAATACACAGTGTGGTCTGTTGGTCAAAAGTCGATTGATTTACACTAACATATTCTCCTATAAGCTTTTGCGGATTATCCCCATTAGCAATCGCATCTGCTGGGAAAAACAAAAGAGCAGCCAAGATAGTTGCTAGTAAGGTAGTCAAGGGAAATCGTTTCCAAATTTTCATCGCGTTAACGTCAGTTAAAATTAACAAAACTGTACCGTATGGTATTACAAACTGCAACCAAATAAGTTAGTAGCTATGGAGCAGATATTCTGTCTGCTCTATATTTGCCATCGAGCGGCGATGCTAAGAGCATCGGTGCTTGCCTAATAATGTCAGAACTTACGCATGAGTAACGCAAATTCCACGTTTTAGATTGCTTCGCAGTCCCTCGAATGACAGAAACACGTTGTTCTGTGTAAGTCCTAAATGTCTAATACACATCGTAATAGATCGCCCCTCACCTGACCCACAATCGTTATAAAAATACACAAACTTCACATAACTGGCATCTCTCTAGCAGAACATTTGAGATAGGTCCCTTGCCCCAAATGCTGTAGCTTGGGATAACAACTCCGGTAATTCCCCTCGCTCACAAACAACCACATAATAGGAGTACGCCGGTTTTAGGGCGGTGGGGGCAAGGAGCATAACCATCAGTGTAAATAATCAAGCCATCATAATCCCGGTGTTCCTCCAGATACGCCAAAACAGGGTCAAAATTCGTCCCGCCTCATTCCGTTAACTGGACTTACCATTAGGCCTGATGGAAAGTAATCACGTCAGTTGTAATCTCAGCATCAATAGGATACATTTATGATAAGGAAGGAAATTAGGATTTGCAATCTGGAATACCAATGCCAAGAAAAATTAGGGAGCTAAAAGCACAAATTGCTCGTGAAGGCTTTGTCTATTTGCCCAAACGCGGTAAAGGGAGTCAGGAACGATGGAAACATCCTTTACTCAAAAAAACTTTAACGATTCCGGAGAAAGATGCTGGAAATGTTCCCCTTTATAGAGAAACAACTAACACAGTTATTAGCTGAATTAGCTGAAATCGAAACACAATAGGAGGACAAACAAGATGATTCAATATAGTATGCTCGTTCAATGGTCTGAGGAGGATCGGCTTTTTTTAGTGACAATTCCAGAGTTTAGCGATCGCGTCCTCATGCCTTGCACTCATGGAAAAACTCGCGGAGAAGCGATTCAGAATGGAGAAGAAGTTATCGTTCTGTATTTGGAAGCGTGGGAGGTTGAAGGAGAATCTATTCCTCAACCCAGTACGCTGAAAACTGTTGTCAAAAACTAGCAGGATCTCATTGTGCAGAATTAGCTTTCAGATAAGCCCCCTGCCCCAGATGCTGTAGGTTTGGATAACAACTCCGGTAATTCCCCTCGCTCACAAACAACCACATAATACGAGTACGCCGATTTTGTGGCGGTGCGGGGCAAGAAGCATAACCATCAGTGTAAATAATCAGACCATCATAATCCCGGTGTTCCTCTGCTCCATTGTGTAGTTCGTATTTAACGGTCGCGTTTTCCGAATACCAGTCCACAAATTCATCGAATGATACGGGTGTGGTTAGAAGGGGCAGCTTTTTCGGTAACACAAGGCGGCGAATTTTGCCCAAAGGACGGTAAAATTTGCGATCGCTGACCAATTCCACCTCATCCACTACATAAGTCGCCCCCTCTTCCCGCAAACTGCGAGGAAACTGCACATTTAATTCTGGATTATATCCCTCAGAAATCACCCGGATTCGCAATTTTCCTGAAATCTTCTCACAGCGTAATAAAACCCCACTGGTGGCTTCTGTTACAGTTTCCAATTCTTCTGTTTGTTCGGGTGATTTTGGAGAATTACGTTCGCGCAGCGTTCGTCCGTGAGAATCCCTCGACAAAACTTTATCTCGTAATGTATAGCTGACAATTCCTGCCCCATCAACATAAGTTCTAGGATTCAAATAGCCAAAATAGTCTTGTCCTTGCCTGATAAAATTCTCACTAGGGCGGCCAAACTGCGATCGCTCAAACCCTTCATTAAAGCCAAATCGTTCAGTTTGTTTCCCATCCACCCAAATCATTCTCTGAAATGTTCCATTTTTGAACGCAAGGCGAGCGTGTTGCTTCTGATGAGTATATTGGCTCAAATAATTAAATTTAACTTCCTCAGCCAGAATAGTCTCTTCTCCCTCCCCTTGCAGGGTTGAGGGGTCGTAGGTAAAAAATCCCGTAAATTGACGGCCTGTTAACGAACCTGAAAGAATCTTAACCGTAAAGTCGTAAGTCATTTTTCCTTGGAGTTCTTTTTTAGGTTGAACCATTTTCGTCTCCTCGTAATACAGCAGGAATGGGTAATGGGTAATCGGCGGTTTACACCTCGATCGCTTCCAAATACTCCGATAAGAAATCGATAAGCTCCATCGATTCAGCGACAAACCCCATGGCATCGCTAAATTTGGGGCTTTGAACCAGAGAATAAAAGTGAGCGATCGCCTCCTGTTGTTTAGCCTTACGGAGATACTGGAGATATTTTAACAGATTTTTGCGGGCATTATCCGCTTTTGTGTCGGGGCAATGCCCGGTATTGAGCCAGAATAATACCTGTTCGTTCAAACTAGCAAAGTCTTGAATATCCAAATCTTTTAGCTGTTTGGAATACTTAGAATATTGCAACAGGAGTTGCTCTGGCCCCAGACCCCATTGGGTAGCCAGGCTTTGGCGAAAGGCTATACTAGCCCGACTCCCCACCATACCAGCAATCAGTTTGAAGTGAATCTCCTCAAGTTTTGTATGGTTGCGAACAAAATCCGCGACTTTGACCCAAGCACGACGATCGGGAGTTTTGATGAGGCCAGCGGTGGCGATCGCTGCATCCGCATCCGGATTGTCACCATCAAGATACTCTGGATGTTGTTGGATAAATGTCAGCACCCGTGAATCGATATCCTGTCCGGCAGCCCAAAGCAGCCAATCTTCCACCGTCGGCACAAACTCGTAGAGATTGAACCGCGACACCAGAGCCGGATCGAGTTCCGTCAGTTGATATTCTTCCCCCGCATTCACCGCAGCAATCACAATACTGCCAGGGGGTAAGGGTTTACCAGCCAAGGTTTTGTTCAGGGTCAGGTCTTGAACCGCCTGCAAAATTTCGGGGCGAGCCCGGTTAAGCTCGTCTAGAAATAGCACCACCGGGCGATCGGGTGCAGGCCACCAGTAGGGGGGTTAAAAAACCGAACGGCCTGTTGTTTCATCTTTATGGAGCAAGCCAATCAAATCCCCAGGATCGCTCATCTGACCCAAAAAGAACGGGATTACGGGCAGGTTCTGACGCTGACGGTAGAAATGGCTAATAATTTCGGATTTGCCAATACCATGTTTGCCCACCAGGAGGATATTTTGCTCCGGTGGGGTCAGTTCCAAAACTTGATAGAGTTCGCGGGCATCAATACGAATCATTTTCTTCGATCTTTATCCTTCTGCAAAATCTTACTTTTGACTTTTGACTTTTGACTTTTGAATTCCGTGAAACGGTGTTTTGAGCTATAAAATCTTACTTTTGACTTTTGACTTTTGACTTTTGAATTCCGTGAAACGGTATTACAAATCCTGATGACGAATCCACTCAGAACGGCGATAACCTCGCTTGAGATTGGTTTTAAAGCGAACGCCGCTGTTGTAAGTCTCGCGGAGAGCCTGAATTGCAGTGCGCAATTTGGGTAGCACCTCCTTGAACTGGTTAAAGGGAATCAAAATCGCAAAGTAGTCTTGCTCAGACAGACGAATAATCAGCTTGAGCTTAATACTATCGACTTCGGTGGCAAAGTCAAATCCATCTTCCTTAGCAATTTTACGCACCTGAGCTAAGATGGCTTGCACCTTCAAGTCTTTCTGCTTTTGGCGCTTGGCAGCCTGAGCTTTTTGCTGGTCAACCCGCTTCAAAAATGCTTGGATCAGGGCAACCACCTCACCAATATCTGAAACGGGGGCGGGCGATCGCTCTCTGCCTAACTCTACCCAGAGCTGTTCCTCCGGACTCCTGAACAAATGTAAATGGGTCTCATTTCGATACCAGCGATCGCTTGATTCTTCCAGCAGAATAGAACAACAGAGAGTGTTGCTGGGGGGCTTGTCTCCATTTGCCCCCCCTTGGAAACGACTATAATGATGACAGTTATCATTCCGCTTAACGCCAGCGAGAGGCTCAACTCTGGCCAACAACTCTTCCGCCAGTTCTCGGGCTTGTTCGGGGTCAACATTAAGGGGTTTTTCCCCCGAAATATTCTCCCGGAGGAGCTTTTGCAAACTTCGTGATGTGATGGACATAAGATAAACGACCTTCTTTAGCTAACATTTGATGACAACAGAAATCACAGGTGGTTTAAAACCTCTCCTTTTAAGGGGAAAAAAGCGGTCGTTAGCGTAGCTTCCCGTAGGGTGGGATGAATGGGTTTCCTAACCATATCCAATCGACCAAGAGAAGAAATAATATTTCCTGATATTCAATTCCGTAACGGTTAAAACCCGAGGTAATTATCAATTATCAATTAATGAATATTCCTAATTTGAGGTTGAGTAGGGTACTGCCTCACCCAACCTACAAAAAAACTAAAACTATTTAGCTGAAATCGTCAGGAATGATACCCAACTCTCGCAGTTTTGCTAGTAAGCGATCGCTTTGTTTTTTAGCTGCTGCTAACTCTTCTTTAACTGCTGCTGCCTCCTGTTGAGCATTGATAGCTTGTTGTTTAGCTGCTGCTGCCTCTTGTTCGGCATTGGTAGCTCGTTGTTCAGCATTGGTAGCTTGTTGTTTAGCTACTGTGGCCTCCTCTTTAGCTACTGTGGCCTCTTCTTTAGCTGCTGCTTCCTTCTCTTCTAGAGTCGGTATCAAATCTCCTTCTGGGGTCATCCACCGCAACCAGAGTCTATCTCTCTTCTGGTAACTACCCTGCCACAAACCCAGACTGAGTTCTACCTCCGGAAGCAACAAACGTCCCTCACATAACTCTGCTCTTTGGTAGCGATCGCCTACTAAATGAAACGCCTGTATTTGATTAGTATAGCGACTGAACGTCACATAATAAGGCACTCGCAAAATGCTCTCATAAACTTCCCATTTAGTAGGAGGTTTTCCCACCTCTCCTATTGTCTCTTCTAAATCTTCATCTTCTGTACCCGGAGATAATAACTCGACTACTACCAACGGGTTAATTTTTTCGTCCCAAACTACATAACTTAAGCGCATATCCGATTGTTCATACCACCTTGGCACTCCCACAACTGCAAACCAGTCTGGGCGTTTGTACCATTTAGGATGTTTGACATCGTAGTAGAGATTCATATCAACCCCACAAAACAAAAGATCGGGAGACCAGTTGCGAGGTTGAAAAGTTTGGTCTAAAAGTTGAGGTTGAAAGTAGTGAAATTGGTCTGGCAAACCAGGAACCTCCGGGTTTTCCCTTGGTAAGTCGTACATGGTAGGCAAAGTTTCTTTTGCTGGCAGTTGTGGTTCATGTTGAACGGATATATTTGTCATATTATTGCTCTCGACATAGTTTTTATAGTTTTAAAAGGGACTATATCTGCGCGTACTTTTTCCCATACTTACAGAGTAACACACTATGCTTGATCAATGCGAACAGAGTTGAAAATTTTTTGATAAATCTAAAGTCAGCATTATATTTTGGCTGAAAGCGATCGCCATGCAAAAATAAAGCAAGTGAGTGAGCATTTCTCCATTTACTCAAAATAATGATACAATAGGAAGCATTCCCAAAACATTTATATTCAGAGAATGAAATGACACAATATCCATATCCCCCACTGGTTTTAGAACCAGAACAGTACGATGCCCTACTCCAATTAGCGACTCAAAAACATCAGACACTCTCTGAAGTAGCTGTGGAAGTAGTGCGTCTGGGATTAGAAACCCTGAAACAAAGAGGCGATAGAACCTCTGGTGAAGGCGATCGCCAATTTCAAAAAGCTTTAGAACGTTTAAATTCCCTCCGAGCAGAAATCTAACAAACTCATGGCATCTATTCTGGCGATCTGGTTGCGGAAGTTAGAACGGAACGAGAAGAGCAAAGGTGGAGGATAATTACAGGGGAACTATGAAAATTGTACCGGGATCAAATATAATTTTGGCTTTAGCGATCGCGCTTCAATACCCTACTAACTCTAAAAAATTACGGCATAATCTCAAAAAATTGACAATGCTTAGGTCGAAATAGCTGAAAATCTCTTCGTTCCAAAGTCAAGAATTTCGTAATTTCCAAACGTTCTGCTATTGCCATGACGCTAGCATCTACACTCATCAATTCTACTGTCTTGATATATAGCGCTGTGCGCAGGCAACAGCTCATCTGGCAACAGCTCCGGAAGGGGGAATAAAAGACCGATAATACAAGACTTTTAGCTATTGGACAGTTCTTGTAATTTGTAAATATGCCAGCGCACATTGCTATATCTCCAAAATTTCTGCCACTCGCAACAAATCTTCTGGAGTTAAAGCTAATATCATAAATCGACTATTCAGCAAATAACGCAAGCTAGTCGCTACCATCATTATACCAACTTCACGACCTACTAAATAAGCAACTTCAGCTAATACTGTTTGGGGTAATAAAATTTGTTGTTGCTGTCTATAAATCTCTGCTACTTCAAGATGTCTATAGCTAGGGAATAGGGAATAGGGAATAGGGAACAGGGAATAGTTGGAAAAACACTTCCTACTCTAAGATTCATCATCAGTCTATGTCCTAACCAATTCTTTCTTAGCTATAATATCTTTTTGATTCATCAAAGCTACAACAAAACCAGTATCTGCTGAGGTGTACCAGGTAGACCCGTTGGGAAGTTGGTTTGGCCCAAAGGCTGCTCATGCACTCATTACAGCAAATGGGGCAGCGATGATGGTTTAACTACAGAGTGAGTCGGTGATGCTAATAAATATTATTATTGATTATGCTAAGAAATATTATTAATTATTGAGATATATCCTACCTTATATCCTACAATAAACCACATCTTCCACAATAAACCACACCTTCTCTCTTTTTCTCCTCACCTTAATCCAAAAAATACATCCTACAATAAACCACACCTTCTCTCTTTATCTCCTCCTCATACCACTTTTTTGCCTTTTCCTGATTCCCTTCTAATTTAGAAGATTCCCATTGTATCATTTTAAACTTTCCTAATATATCCACTTCCCTTTTACTCATATACTTAATATTTCCTTCATACCACACATTTCCTTCTATCCTGCTAGGACCCAGACCATACCCACAAAATTCCTTTATTTTTTCTATATCTCCTATTCCTCCCTTTACCGAAAAATTGGGTTTAAAGCCTCCCCCTAAAAGCTATGCTTTACCCACATCTTTCTTAACATAAAGCTTGACAAAATAGAGGAGTTATGTGTAAGTCTTGGTTCTGCTTTTTCGGGAGAAAAAATGTATGGAAAGATACTTTTTTTTGACAACTTCAGTAGTTTTACTTAACTACTATGATTTTTTCTCCTTTCTCCCCTGCTCCCTACTCCCCTGCTCCCCACAAAGGTTTCAAGACTTATGGGTAAGGGATAGCCCTAAAAGGGGGACTTTATGTTATGCTTAAAAAAGCGGAAAGGTATTCAACCGCTCTAAAAACCTATAGCTACCTAACTTGTAGCGTTTGCACCTTGAAAACTAGAGTTATGGGGTTTTGTACAGGAATGCTT
>NZ_JAAHGM010000067.1:0-37500 GCF_010692625.1 Okeania sp. SIO2C2 | reverse complement strand
GCAGTGGAGTTTTTCGGCTTGTTTTAAGAATTTTTCTAACTGTTCATACTTGATACCTAATAAACGTTCTGATTCTTGTGGATGATTGTGAATGTAGTCAAGCATACTGGTGATAATTAGCCATAAAAAATTACATTTTATATGACTCTATCACAATTTATTTATTTTTCACCAGATGTCTAATGGAATGCGATGTGTTGATGCGATAACTGGTGAAGAATATTTACGATTGAAAGAGAAATCTCAAACTGAAGATGTTTGCAATTATTTTCTGGAATTGTGCCTGGACTGGATCAAAAAGTCAATCACAAAAATCACTATTATTTTAGATAATAATTCAACACATAAACAAAAAATGCCGGCTCAATTACAGGCTAATTTATGTGAACAAGATATCCAATATCAAATCGTTTTTGAGTTGATTTATACTCCTGCTTATTCACCTGATTTTAATCTGGCTGAATATATGATTCATCTGATTAGGTGAGAAATATTAGATCATCTTCCTGTTGATATGACCATGGACCAGATTCCGGAAAAGTTGTCAAGCTATTTGCATCACTCACAACTTCAAACTCCAAAACAAATTCAAAATACAATTGAGCATATTGATCATTTAGTTAGGTAATCTTAGAGTGGGAAGGGAGTAATTATAGAATTATAAACATATATTATATAACCGGATTCTATATTACAGCGGTTTTCATATTGATCAACCACATCGTCACAATCAAAACCCTGTAGGGACGTTCCAGAACTTCCTTACTGTGGTCTACTTAAATGAAAAGCGCTGTAAACCCGCCACACAAAAGATAAATATAAATGTATAGCAGTCGAAGGAAAGCTTAGGTAAAGATCAAAAGCTTAAAACTCAGGCAACATAAGATTTTTCCTTCTTCCTTCTGCTATATTAGTCATAGCAATATAGTCAAAAGTTACTCTTCGTTCCTTTAACAGATGTTCAAAACGGTGATTGAAACTCTCCGTAAATTTAACAATTATATTAGGAGGCAGTGCCTATTGTGATGAGCAACTTTTGACTGAATTTTTGACGCAGGCTAACTGCCTGCGCTATGTTACACTACTGATACTCGGATTACACTCATCCTAACTAGCAGCAGCGTCAGCTTCTCGGAGAGCTTTGAGAATTTCAGGACGTTTCATACGCGCATAACCACGAAGTTTCCGCTCTTGGGCAATTTTCTTCAGTTGCCTGAGTGATTTGGTATCGTAATCATCCATGGGAACTTCTGGCTCTGCAGCAGCTTGAGCTTTAGTCTTTCTAGTAGTCTTTGTGGTACTCGCCTTAGACTTTGATGATGTAGAACTTGGTTTACTCTTGGTTGTTGTCCTACGTGGTGTCTCAGTTTTAGCTGCAACTTCTTCGGTAGAATCCACTTCTGGTATTGTCTGTAATTGACGCCGAACAGCTGATACTTGAGTTTTTAAGTCATCTTCAATATCTTGAACTAACTGGGAGAACTGATTAATTGTTTTGACAATTCCTTCCAGTTTTTTCTCTATTTGTTTATCGAGATCGTCAAGTTGTTTTGATAATAAGTCCACATTCACTCCTGATAAAGAATTAGAGGTTGTTTTATTTGTTGTTGAGCTTGTGATTTTTCTTGCCAATTTTTCTACCTTATCGTTAACTGAATTTTCTAGATTTGTAATCAAATTTTTGAGCTGTTCAATTTGAACAACATCCGTCCCTCGATCTTGCAAAGATTTTACTTGTTTTTTGAGTACCTCCTCATTTTTCTTGATAGATTGATCGATTTTTTTTGTGAGAGAATCTACTTTTTTATCGAATGATACCTCAAGTTGTTGCATTAGATGCTCAAAGTCTGGTGTTTCTACAACAGGTGGTTGAGTTAACTGCTCTATCTCTGCCACAGCTATCTTTGCTTGTTCATCTGTCATTTCATAAATCCAGGCCCATAGTTCCTTGATTTCAGCTTCTTTTGCAACTTGATACCAATCAGCACCACGAACGATTTCGTACTGCTGTTCGGAATCGTCATGATCTGTCAATCTCACAATTAATGGGATTAAGTTACTGCCTTGTTCAGAAAGACTCTTAACTAGAGCTTCATATCTTCCAGCAGGAATATCTCTTACCTGAGAGTTTGGTACAGTGATTTGGGATATGGGAGTCAATTCCAAACTTACTGGTTGTACTGGTAAATCTTCTTGTCGATTTTTTCGCTTCGTTGATGAAACCATTTGCTTTCAACTTTCCTTGGTTCCTAAAATCAAATAAAGGTTTTGGGCTAATACTGCCTAGATAGCATTCTCCCGGTTACATTTTCTTTGTGACTCCTCATTTATCACTTTTGATGATAAATTCAAGATTTCCAGCTATTACAGCTATTGGAAAAACCATAATTTCATCACAGTTTGATAAAATAGGATTAAGTGTCGGGAGGTGAGCAAACTGCTTAGTGCTGCCAAACAGGACTTATGATTATTGCATAATCTGGGAAATTATAATTAATTCTCAGGCTAGAAATTCATACAGCTATAAGTAAGTACGATCTCCAACATTACTTTTTGAACTTGTTGGTTTTTGCTATGCCTTAGTTTATTTTTTTTCTTACCCAGATTTTACTTTCACAAAGTTACTTTAGCATACTTTCATTGACTATGGAAGACAAATAATTTATCATTTTAGTAGCAATTGATTTTTTGCTATGAACTCAGTCAACACTTATAGAACCCCTGAGTGGTATCTTTGCACGGGGTATGTACTTTTGGCTGCGGTCCTCAGTCCTCACAAGTTGTGGAAATTTAGGAACGAGGATAGGGGAAAAAGCGGATGCGAACCCGCGACGAAGTCGCAAGCGGTCGAGGGATGGTGAGGTCTCCTCGCCATATTCAATCTACCAGGAGAGGGAATGCGCACTCCTATTAGGCAACAGTGGGAAAAGTATTTTTCTGTCTTATGGTTCATCATTAATATAAGTCCTGACCAACTCGTTCCTTGCTGTACTACCTTTTGTTGCATTTATCACTTTAAGACTACAATTTTGACTAGGTATTACCCAGTTAGGACTGTAGGAATGGCGCTCTGCTTCAAATACTCTGAATTAAATTAGCTGATGGCAGTAGATTTTCTGGCCATATCAGGGAGCGATCGCATTACTCCATCCTAATATCTGTAGTTATTTTTTAACTTTTTTGCAAAAAATAGTCAAGGTGTACCTATCTGATTAATAATAATATTAATTGGTTGATTTTTGCAAGTGGGGAACAGACGATCGCATGGATGTTAAGGATTTAAAATTTCTATTAAAATTACTGAGCTATAAAAATTATCAAGTATCTTTTACTAAAATTCAACTAGAGTCTGAAATGAAGGTCTCTGAGAAAAATGAAATTTGCTCCAGACTTTGCGATCGAGGGTTGGTAAAATTTACTGGAGAAGTTACAAAAATTAATATAGCACCTCAAGGAAAATCACTCCTAAATAATAAAAAAGCTGTTAACTTACTTACCACCGAAGAATTGAAAGTGCTCAAAGCAACTGCTAAAGCTGCTATTTCTCCAGCGGAGACTGGTCTTGATACTAGCTATAGGAAAGCTGTTATCACAGACTTACTACAGCAAAGTTTGATTAAAGTTATAGATCAAAAAATCAAAGATGTTTGGTTGACAGAAAAAGGAAAGCAATTTTTGTGCCAAGAATATTCTTCTCGCAGCACTGCAAAAGAGATATCCTTAAAAATGTTAAGCGACTATCTTGATTTAATGCGTACTAACTGTTCGCTTTACTTCCCTAAACAAGAAAAACAGCAGTTTTCCAAGATGCCTGATCAACCCACTGACTCTGAGATTTTAGCTGTGATTCGAGATTTAGACCAAAATCTAGGCACAAATAACTATCTACCCATTTTTCATCTGCGACACAAATTACAACCTCCTTTATCTAGAGAAGAACTAGATCTAGCACTTTACCGTCTAGAAAAAAGTGACCAGATAGAATTAAGCTCCTTACAAGAAGTAAGCTCCTACACTCCAGAACAATTTGAAGCAGGTATACCTCAAGATATTGGTGGAAGTTTGTTTTTTATAATTCCCTACTAAATTTTCCGGTGTTGGTGATTTGAGGTATAATATCCTGTGTCCCCTCCGGGGGAGCTACGCTAACGGATAAGAGCGTGAACAAAAAACCTTCTCCTTCTACTACTCTTTCTTCCCTCCTGACTCCTGACTCCTAAATCATTAAGATTAATATCATACACGCGCTTCAGCAACACCAATTTTCCTATATCTGCTATCGTAATTCTCTAACCAGTCCAAAAAATATTACCAGTTTATAGTATGACATCTATAGATCAGATTATTCAAAGAGAAACCAATCCTTTCGATCAAGTAACTCTTTATACTATTAATTTTTGGCAAGAGCAACAAAATCCTAACTGGAATGTCGATTCTATCCATCAAAATATTATCTCTGATATAGAAACAGTGCTAGAGCAGGTTGCCCAGGAAAATCGTCCCCGAACTTTGATACTGACTGGTGACTCTGGTTCTGGTAAAAGTTATCTTTTAGGAAGAATCAAAAAATTATTCAACACAAAAGCTTTTTTCGTTTATATTGATCCTTGGCCTGATAGTGATTACATTTGGCGTCATATTTTGCGTCAAACGGTAGACTCTCTGATGAAAACTCCGGAGGGTCAAACAGATTCTCAGTTGTTACTATGGTTAAAAGGTCTACTAGATTCACAAAATAGTAGTTTATTCCAAAAAATTATTGGTGAAAGAAGAGTATTTATTAGAAATCTTAAAGGTATTTATTCTTCTGGAATTTATAATCCTAATGATTTTTTCAGCGCCTTTTATCATCTATTAAATTCAAATTACATATCGATTGCTTGTGAGTGGTTACGGGGGGATAATTTGGACGAAGATGATTTAAAATCTTTGGGGATTAAAAGTAGTATAGATTCTGAAGATTCTGCTCAGAAAATTATGACGAATTTGGGAATTATTTCGGCTGCATCTCAACCGATTGTTTTATGTTTTGATAATCTTGATAATATTCCTCGATTATTGGATGGATCGTTAGATTTACAAGCATTATTTAATGTCAATTCTAGTATTCATACTCATTGTCCACAAAATTTTCTGATAATTATTAGTATTATTACGAGTACATGGAAACAAAATTATGAATGGATTCAACCTGCAGATAAAACTAGAGTAAATGCTGGATATTTTCATCTTAAACCAATTACTTTAGAACAGGGAAAAGCAATATTGGCAGCTCGTTTGAGTCCTTTGCATTCTCTGGCCAAACCAAAGCATAAATCACCTATATTTCCTTTGTCAACAGAAATATTAGAACAGAAGTTTTCTAGAGGTAAAACTCTGCCTCGTAATATATTGGAATTGGGACGTAAGGAATATGATCGATACAAAAACAAATTATTATATGAGTCAGGAAATGTCCAAAAATTAACACCAGAAACAAAATTAGAAACTTTTAAATTAATTTGGCAAGATAAATATCAAAAAACTCAGAAAAAAATTAATAAAATTACCGATTTTGCAGCACAAGAATTGATTATAATGCTACAAGAAGTATTAATTGCTGTAGAATGTAAAGAGGTAAAAACTAAATTATTAAGCGGTAAATATGCTAGTCATTCTTTGAGTTATCAACAACAAAATAAAGAGGGAATTATCGGTGTTGTTTGGACAGAAGATCCAAATATGAATAGTTTTTATAATACTATGAATGCTTGCCAGAAAGTGGCAGATAAAAATTTATGCCAAACTTTATATCTAGTGAGAGCTGCTGAGGTTGGAAATGCCAAAAATATGAGCAATAGAATATATAGAAAAATTTTCAAGGGTAGGTTGAAAAATTGTCATATTCAGCCCAACCTGAAATCTGTATATTTTTTGGCTACATATCATAGTTTGGTGAATGCTGCTCTAGCTAATGAATTAATGATTGAAGGTAAGATTATTAGTCTCAAAGAGTTAGAAGAAATAATTTGTGAATCACAGATTTTAAACAGTTGTAGTCTATTACGAAATTTATCTGTAGTTGACTCAACAGATAATCAAGAACAACAAAGCGATTCAGATTTATCAGATTTAGATGAGGTGAAGGATTTTGTGGTAAATTTAATTAAAACAGAATGTTTTATGGAGCGCAAAAACATAATTGAAAATACACTAAATAAATTTATTAACATAGAGCAGTCAAAAATTGATACAATTATTGAGGAACTTGAAGGAGAACAGAAAATCAAAAATATTACTCCTACATCAAAATTAGATCGAAAACTAGTTTGTTTTATTCCTATTTAATAACGAACATTTAATTAAAGTTAGGAACGATAAATTAAAATCAATATTTAGTAGATAAAACTGATAGTTTTTGAAATTTTTTTAGTGATATTAACTGCTTAAAAACCTGGAAAATCAGGATAGTTTGTCAATGCCAATAACTAATAAACCTCAACTACAGTCTCCCCCATTCAGTGTGACCAATGTTAAAGTTGCTTTTGAATGTCCACGTTTATTCTATCTGAAACAACGTTTTGGGGGCGACCATCTGTTTTTGCCAAAAGATTATATCCAGGAAATCGATCGTGCTTTTCTCGACTTAGCTAATCAGTTGATTAATATGATTAGACAAGAATCTAGGATTCAAACTTTGTTTGAGGGGCAGTTTGAGGAGTTGATGGTAGAGGCGATTGCTCGTCAAATACAACAATTATTTTATGAGTTGATTTTCTTTCCTTATTTAGACACGATAATTACAAAAGATTCTAGTCTAGCAACAGCATTCTATCAAATTTGGCAGGTATTAACTAGACTAATTTTAAATATATCTAAAATTATTGTTAAAAATCGTCGTTACTGCCATGAAAGTATTGTGGTTCGTCGCACATTAATTACAAGGGAAATACTACTAGATTATACTTTTAAAATACCAGATGGTGAGAATCAAAAGTTAACAGGAAAAGTTAATAATTTAATTTTTGATTTTGAGTATCGTCGTTTATGTGTGGTTAATTATCAGACTTATGAAACTGTAGAAGTATCGTCTCAGTTAATGGCGGTTGCTTTGTATAGTTTTCTACTGAAGCAAAAGAAAAAAGTGCCTGTTAATGCGGTTGTTTATTGGGTTTTGCCTGAGTTTGGAGAGTATCATTATTCATGGGAAAAACTTGAGAATATGGTGGAGAGTTTAATTCCTGCTAAGTTACAGGAGATGCGGGTGTGGTTAAGGTGGGAGGAGTCTCAACCAGACCCACCTCCAGCAACGGAGCATGAGTATTTATGCGATATTTGTCCTCAGAGGGAAAAGTGTCAGAGTTTTTTTGATAGGGATTGGTAGGAGTTATCAAAAGTAGGTTGGGTAGAACGAAGTGTTAGCGTTTGCGCAGCATTCTGTAGGAAACGTTTGACAGGGTTCATGTTCTTCACCAAGACTTACTTCTCTGGCAGTATCGTCCTTAGTCCTTCAGGCTTATCCGCTTTTAGCCCATGCACCCTCGAGTAATGGTTGTTAACCCATTAAACCTGAGCTGCGAAGTCACTCCCTAGCTGAGAAGGGAGGAATTGAACCTGCATAGGGTATGAGTTTTTAACCTTTTGGTTAAAGGGTCATGTTGCAGTCATGGCTTCTTTGACCCAACGAGTAGCACTCAACCCAACCTACGGATACTTGGTATTTTTGGTGTGAGGGAATGCGATCGCTACTTTCTATTCTGGTATATATGCTATTTTTCTGAGTTTTTCGTAAGTTGTTTTCCCGAAACCAATTCCCTTTTTAGTTTGTTGTTTAAGATTTTCCCAAGTTAAGTTTTCTCCAGACTGTTTCCAGCGTTTAATTGCTTCCCATGTAGCATTTATCATTGTAGTTGTACTTTTAACTTTTGCAAAAGCTTGTTGAATATCTTCCTTTGCTTCTACTGTTAATAAATTGACTTTTTGTAGCTGATTAGATTCATTTTTTATAGCTTCAAGTTGTCTATTTAGAGCTATTTGAGTTTTTGTCAATAAGGATAAAGCTTCTTCCTTGGAAATATTGTTGATTTTTTGACGTATAAATCCTAATTGGTTGTTCAGAATTTCTTCAATTTCTGCGTTCTTTGTTTTGGGAACTAACTGGTCAATTTTACTTTCGATTTTCTCCAGTTTTTCCTCTACTATATTACGCTGGAGGCTGAGAATAAGTAGGAGATGCTATAGTTTTTTGACCTAATTTTGTGATTATTGGTTGCAATTTTTTGTCTAGTAACTTATCTAACTCACTTAAACTTCTTGTACCTTCTTGTATAACTGTAGATTCTTCAGATACAGGAGAAATACTACTTTTTTTTCTGAGCATTTCCACCTGTTCTTCTAACACTTCTGCCTGATCACCTTCAATGATAAATGCTCCTATTCTTTCACCATCGCGAGGATTTATTTCCTTTGCTCTGACGGCCGCATAATACTCAAAATGTCCATCAACTACTTCTTAAGATTCCCAACCGATAGTACGCAAAACTAGAGGTTTAATTATGCCTTCAGCTTTTAAAATTAATTGAGCAACTTGTTCTAAATCTGACTCTAAAAATTCGGAACGAGGCACATTAGAAGTAATTTCTTTGACAAGTACAAATTCTGGAGATAATAGCATTATTGTAGTCCTATTTTGTTTAATACTTTGTTTGCCAGTGACTCAAATTCTTGGCAAGAAGAAGAATCTGGTGCATAGTCAAATATAGAGCTAGGTTCAGGTATTTCCAATTCTCCTACTTGGCGAGTTTTATCAATACATTTAGCAAGTTCTTCTCTTTGAAATATAACTGTTTCCATAACATTAAGTTTGTAACGCTGGGAAACTGTTTGGATTTGTTTTGGTAAAGTATATTGTACAAATCTAGAATTAGGATTAATTTTACAAGGTAAGACACCTAATATTTCTATATCTGGTTTATTCATCATTTGCCTAAAATGGTTAACATCTCGGTGGAGATAGTTTTTAACATTAGATAAACCTTGATTAGCAAATGGTTTTAAGTCTGAAGGAATAATTAATAATTAGCACTAACTAGAGGAATAAACGCATACAAATTAAAAGATGGTGGTGTATCGATCAGAACAACATCATATTTTCCTTCTACTGGTTTCAGTTTCTTTATTAGTGAAGTTAAACTACTTCTAAGGTTATTAAATTCAGTTTCTGCTTGCATTAAACTTATGTGAGAAGGAATCACATGAACTTCAGGATCATTGAACCTAGAAACTCTAGCTACTTCTGGAATACTAGAATATTCATCGTATCTCAACACATGATAAATATAGGAGTCTTTTATATCATCTATATCATCAAATTGCTCATCATTAAATTTAATTAGACCTGTAGCAAATGTTGTATTTGCCTGACTATCCAAATCAATAACTAGAACTCTATAACCTCTTTTACTTAAGGCCACAGCTAAATTAACGATAGTTGTTGTCTTTCCTACTCCGCCTTTATTATGATAGACAGCAATTACTTTCATAGAATTTATCCTATTTTGATTAATTTGATTTGAATCTATTTCAGGGTTTACTAAAATTATCTTATTTTCCGGCGTATTACTAACAATTTTATCTATCTCAGATTGAGGAGCTATCGCCTGATTTTCATTTTCTTCTTTTCCAGATTTTCTTGTTTCAGAAATTGACTCCACAGTATTTTCATTAACCTCTTCGTTCGTAATTTCGGTTGTCTGGGAATTCCGATTTTGCCCTAAATAATCTCGACCTATTAATGCTTTTATTTCTTCTCTTTTTTCATCAACCTGACTCCCCCAACACTTAAAAACCAACTCAATCTCATTTTCTTCTCTTTGATAAATCCGAATTTCTTTAGCGTTAGTTAACAAACCATATTTCACATTCATACTTGTTAAATAACGCTTGAGTTTTCGTAGATGGCGGTCTAAATTTTGTCTTGGATGTTTTGCCTCCATTACTAACGCTAAAGGAGAATCACCATCTAAACGAAAAGGTAGTTCCTGGGCAGCAAATGATAAAAAATCTAAACGGATACTACCCAACGTTACTTCTTGATGCCAATGTTCGATACCGTATCCCAATTTTGGCAATAGATAACTAACAATTAGTTTGCTTTCTACTTCACTTTCATTGCGACATAAATCTGGATTAAAACTCAAGGTTATTCTTCCTTAATTTTAAATTTTTCCCTTGATTCCTAATTGGATTTTATCAAATAGGTTAATTGATGTCTATCTTAACAATTTTGTCTGATTATATTACTTTTTTTTCTCAGTATTTTTACGGTGTTCTTGATTAATAATCTTTTAGTAGGAGTTATTTTTTTTTAGTAGTAATAGCAATTTTAAAAAAGTATTTAGACAAGGAAAAGGAAGAAGCAAAAAGTAATAAATTATATCATGTCCGCGGTTGATCATTTGTGTAAACCCAAGGGTGAATATCTACAGGAAATTTAGGTTTTTTCAAACTTTTAAGCCTTCTTCCTTCTTCCCTCTTCCTTCTTCCTTACCTTCGCGCTTACAATACCGATGCTACCGGAAATGATATGAGATATTTTCTAGCTCAATTAGACCGAGAAGTTTTGACAAACACAGAGCAATTATCATCAAAATTATCTATTATCTGTACCTAACATTCATTACCTCTGGTCTCAGGTAAACTTTAGATTAAAGCATCGGTATTTCTCAAATAAAAAATGACAATTTATTGATACAGCATATTTCATATCAGTGAGGTAAATTTGTGGCGTACAAGATGCCCGCACTACAAAGACTTTATCATTAATATTTCTACCTCATATACCTGAAATATGCTGTAATTTCTGGTTAACTTATTCAGATTTATCTACCATATCTCAAGACATTTATTGGAGGGATAAAAGTAGGGATTTGGTCTCCAAATCTTATATCATGTCCGGATAATTAGTAATGAAAAAATTTTCTTCTTTTCTTCCTTCCTCTTTCCTCTTTTTCCTTCTTCTTCCCTCCTGACTCCTGAGGACTCTCTCGTCATTTATAACTATTCAACCGGATATAATCTTGCTTCACTCTTCATTTTACAAAATCAAATACAACCAACAAAAAAATCCGGTCAAAATACCGGATTCTATAAATATTAAAGTTTATCAATGAAAAAAGTATAGCCGATCGCCATTTAATTATCAGCCTTCCTTTGTAATTTTTCCTAACTAAAATTACTGGGAAACTTTCTGAGCATCATATTCTTTAAAAGTTAGGTAAAACTTAGTCTTATCATACAGATGACACTTCTCTGTTATCTCCTTCATTAAAGACCAAGAAAACTTAGTTTCATAAAGTTTATCTCCCCATTTATCTTTCAAAAACTGATGTGCTTGCCTCAGATTATATGAAGGAATTCCTGTAGAGATATGATGGGGAATATGCACATTAATATCATGGCAAAGAAACTCTACCCACCGGGGATAATCACAATGCACTGTACCAAATAATTGAGCCTCCGCTTCATTCCACTCTTCTACAGGAGTAAAAGGAATTTCTGGCACTGTATGGTGAACAATAGTAAATGTACTCATCCAGAAGTGGTAAACTAACCAAGGCATCAACCAAAACTTGACCAGACCCCACAGACCAACTGTAGCGATAAGCATAGGAAAGGCGATCGCGCTAAACCCGAAAACTACCAATGTAGAAAATTTGACATCTTCACTATCCTTACCCTCAAATTTTCTCCAATCAAAATTCACAACTGCCCAGTGAGCAACAGATCCTAACCACCAAAATCTTCCACGCATAAACTGATACACTGACTGCATCAAGCTACCTGCATTCCCATAATCTTCTGGATACCAAGGTTGCCAAGCATTGTCTTCCCCCATCTTATTCGTATGTTTGTGGTGATAATTATGGCCTATTCGCCAGCCATGAAACGGATAAATTAAGGGTAAAAAAACTAAGTGACCGACTAGGTCGTTGACCCACTTACGGTTAGCAAAAGAACGATGACCGCAGTCATGGCCAATAACAAAAAAACCAGTCAATGCTGTGCCAGTGAAAACCCAGAGTAGGGGCAATAAAAACCAAGGTGTAATTGTTAGTCCCCAGTAACCTAATACGACCATCAAAATATTGACCGCTACCATTGTCCATGTTTTCCATTTATCTTTGAGAAAAACTTCACGAGGCAGGGATTTTATAATATCTTTTAGTTGTAGTTGCTCATTTCTAATCTCAGAATTTCCATGAGTAGATTCTGCAATTGATACTGTCATAAATTATTTGAGTTCTCCGTATTTTTTTTGTGGTTATGTAGTAGATTTATGATTCCGAAAAAAAACGCCAGCGTAAATATTTTGCTGGCAGTTTTGACTACAAAAAGTAGTTGACAACAATTTTTAAGACATACTAGCACTTAGTGAATCTTAGTCAATTTTGTACACAACAACAATGTAGCAAAACCTTTTTTGTTATATCACAGTCTTGTCATTATCAAAGTAAATTAATTGATTTGGTTACTGCTACTATCTGATTTTTTATTCGTCAAGTTTAGCAATCATTTATTTATTCACGATTTTTATTGATTGAATTATTTTTCAACCTCTGAGACTAATTTTCTAAGTTTCGTTCTTTTATAGTCCGCAATTCCAACAATAAAGTTTCTACTTCTGCCTCAAGATGGAGCAACTTAACTTGTTGATCTGTTTGATACAAAGATTTCATCTTTCCTTGAGTGTAGTTTTGATTGCTTGATACCCCTGAAACATTTACCCTTTTAGAAGTATCTACAGAAACAGATGCATTGGACAAAGTGGATATGCTGTTAGACATCAGTAACTTACTAGCCATTTATACTTACTTCACTTATTTTTCTATTGTAACCGGAATATTAAGATAAATTACAACAAATTAAACTATTTAACTTCCGGCATTAAAAAGTTGGAGTACCATATCCAACACTAAACATTTGGATAATACAATAAGATTAGTAAGGTTTAGTATCTTTCTTAACCATAGATTTGATTAAGTTTTCATTGTAAAAATTCGGTAAGTGGGAAAAGTGCCAGCTTGAACGACTCAATGGAAACAACGCGACGGGTAATAAAGCGTAGTCAAAATATGCGATAATCAAGGTATAAAAACACAATGACCTTTGAACCATGGTGAGAGCATCGTTAGCTAATGGACGCTTCAGTTAAAGGGTGGTTAACCGAAAAGGTGGCCCAGTGCTAGCCAGCACTCTGTTTCCAGCCGTTAGTCAGCACGTTGTACCTCAAAGCGAGTGAATCAACCAACAACTTTAAAAGTAGTCTCAATGGTCGAATGACCGGAGAGGGTAGTGGCGATTGGCACCGCCTTGTGAGCTGCCGCTGTATGCGTACTATGGTAGGGTAATGGCAATGTGGCCGTTACGAGCAATGTGAAAATCGCGGATTTATCCCGATAGAAAACTACTAATCACGAATCCACGCGGATTTATCTAGTGGAGTGTCAACCTTACTAAAAATTGACCAAAAAGTTATTTATAGCTTTGGCCTAAGGTAAAAAAAACTCAAACTTTACTCAAACTTTACAGTAAAAAATTCAAAACTTAAAAATGACCTTAACACGGCCCTTTTCTCAGTCAAAATTACAAGGCTGGCCTGGTTTGATTGAGGCATATAGATCCTATCTACCAGTGACAGAAGAAACTCCTGTAATCACATTGCAAGAAGGTAATACTCCTCTCATACCTGTGCCAACAATCGCTCATCAAATAGGCAGCCAAGTAGAAGTCTTTGTCAAATATGATGGCCTTAATCCCACAGGTAGTTTCAAAGATAGGGGCATGACTTTAGCCATATCCAAAGCCAAAGAGGAAGGGGCAAAAGCAGTAATCTGTGCTAGCACAGGCAATACCTCAGCTGCCGCTGCTGCTTATGCTAGACGAGGTGGGATGCGAGCATTTGTCATAATCCCAGATGGTTATGTAGCCCTAGGAAAATTAGCCCAAGCCTTGTTGTATGGTGCAGAAGTCTTAGCCATCAAGGGAAATTTTGACCAAGCCTTAGAAATTGTCCGAGATGTGGCCGCTAAATATCCTGTCACTTTAGTTAACTCAGTTAATCCCTATCGTCTAGAAGGCCAAAAAACGGGAGCTTTTGAGGTAGTGGACACTTTGGGGGATGCCCCAGATTGGTTATGTATTCCTGTGGGGAATGCCGGAAATATCACAGCATATTGGATGGGATTTTGTCAATACCATCAAATCGGAAAATGCGATCGCCTACCAAAAATGATGGGTTTTCAGGCCGCAGGGTCAGCACCCATTGTTCAAGGTCATCCTGTAGTCCAACCGGAAACAGTGGCCAGCGCCATTAGAATTGGCAATCCTGCTAGTTGGGAAAAAGCTGTAGCAGCTCAACAAGCTAGTCAAGGAAGTTTTACGGCGGTTACCGATGAAGAAATATTAGAGGCTTATCGTTTATTGGCGTCCAATGAAGGAATTTTTTGCGAGCCTGCTAGTGCTGCTTCTGTTGCGGGTTTATTGAAAGTCAAAGACCAAGTTCCCAGAGGAGCAAAAGTAGTTTGTGTACTTACTGGTCATGGTCTCAAAGACCCAGATGTGGCGATTAAACATAGCAATAATCAGTTTCGGCAGGGAATAGAGCCAAATATAGAGGCAGTAGCGGAAGTTATGGGGTTTTAAAGGAAGGAAAAAGGAAAATATTTTTGGTTCTACTTTTGAGCTTTTCTCTCTAATCTTTACTACTGGGTAAGCGGGGCAATGGCCTTTCATTGGGCGGCAACTGAGCAGCATTGGGAGATAAGCTTTCCTTTAGTTGGATTTGATTTTGAGCTTGAATATTGGCTTCTGTTTTTGGCTGAATATCAGGAGTAATTTCCGATTTCTGTTGTTTGCTTGCTTTTGCTTTGGCCAGAATATCTACTGCATCTGCCAAAGCATTTGTTAAACTTGTACGAGTATTTGTATGATTGACTTTCTCTTGTTCGAGAGCTTCAGTTAATTTTTGGACTTGTGCAACAGCGCGGTCACGTTCTTGAACTACTTCAATTATTTTGGCCTTAAATTCAGCTAAAGTTTGTAAATTTTCGATTTGCTGTTCAATAGTTGTTGCACTTTCATCTATACTCTCTTCAACAGATGGAAAACCTTGTAATTTCTGAGCTTGGGCTTTTAAAGTCTGAATAGTTTCTTGAGCCAGTTGAGTTTCCGTTCGTCGTTGTTGAGCTTCAGTATTGTAGAGTTGACGCCACTTAGAGGCACTATCCTGGGCAACATTTAATTCTGTTTGAAGTTTTACTATTTTCTCTTGAAGAGCCTTAATTTCATTTAACCACGGAGTTATGTCCTGACTCATATCATATTTTAGATTATAGAATGTTCATCTCATCGGGTGATGTTTCCTAGCAAAGTTGCCTTTGCAATTTTAGGTAGTCCTGGGGAGTATAACAGTCTACAGCAAAAAGGAATACCAGGCAAGGGATTGATCAGGCTCCCACTGCCGTGCCTCGTAACAAACATTGCCGGATAATGCACGACCATTAAAATACATTAGCGCCCAATTTTAAACTTATAGCAACAGAAGTATAGTTGAGGACGGTAGATACTGAAAGGGAACAGGGAAGTACTAATATCATGTCCGGTTGAATACTTATAAATAATAACGGAGGAGTTAGGAGTTAGGAGTCAGGAGGGAAGAAGAAGAAAGTTTTTTATCACTAATTAAACGGACATGATATAACTTTTAGTTCAACTAATGGGACTGAAACATTTTTAGGTCGAAAAATGGCGCTCGTGTCAGTCTAGATAAGGAAATTACGTCAATGCTCTAAAAATGCCTAGAACCCTTGGTAATTAAGGGTTTATAGCTTTTTGACGTAAAAGCCTTTTCCTGTCTATATTTGAGGCTATTTTCTACTTCTATTTTGTGTAAGTCCCACTAATATGAACACGACTTACGCAACAGCACTAATTATATTGGATATATCTGGTATTATGACCAACTTATACACTATATATAGCTGTACTGTCTAAGTACTGATGAAAATAAAATTTATAGCAGTTGAAGCATAATTTAGGACAGCTCTAAAACTTCAAAATCTTACAGGTAATCGCTTTTATCCTAGTTGTTTGCGGAGCATAACCTAGAAAATGCTTATAGCTATATTAGTGTGTTGTTTCAAAGCATAGATGATTGGTATTGGAAAACAAAATAGTGATTGAAATTAACAAAAACCGAAGGTCAAATTTATATTCGACCTTAGAAGCAAATAAATTGCCTTTACTTTACTCTACTCAAACTATCATTCTTAAGCAAAATATCTTAATTTTAAGCTCCTAGAGATAAATATAGGAACATACTTTTTACTTTTACATTACATTAAAGGAGTAGCTGATACCATTGAAATCAATAGTTGCTAAAAATATTTTTGTAAAATCACTTGTTCAAATTGCTATGATACCTTATATAATTATAGATTTTTGATACCTGGATTAGAAAATTTTTGTCTCTGTACAACTTTCCTTTTTATTTCTTGTAGCAAATTTTTTCTATAATATATTGCTATTTAGTTTTGATTTTTGCCCTCAATAAAGTAATTTATTTTGGTACATATTCCGAAATTTATAAATTGATAATTGTTGTTTTTAAGTTTTTGTTAGTTGACAAATTATTCTCTACTAAAAGTAACTCAGATAATCTTTTTTGCCTCAAAGCCCTATGAGCTTTCTCCATTTTTTACGTCACTTTAATTCTGCTACATTGCGAGAAGTTTTAAACCACTCCAATAGGCAGCGATTTTTCAACTTATTAACTCCAATTGCTAAACGTGGCTATGGCATAATATTGACGATATTAAAAAGGATAGTCAAACATATACTGAAGCGAATTATTCGCTTTTTTCAGTTCCTTCTTCATCTAAATTTTAATACCATTAAACAAGTATGTATTTGTGCTGGTAAAAGCAGATTATCAGGTTTATCAGCCGAGATGGCCTATAATGCTATGCTCGCTTTATTTCCCGGATTATTAACAATAATTGCAGCAATTGGATTATTTGAATCTTTGCGATTGCCTCTATTACAAATGGGTAGTTTACTAACAGATATAGTACCTAATCAAGTGCGATTTTTAATTAGCAGTGCTGTTGATGAAATTCTGAAAACCCGCAACAAAGAAATATTTTCTTTCAGTTTTATTGGCTCAATATGGATATTTTCTAGCGTACTGACTTCTGCTATGGCAGCTCTTGACGAAATTCATCAAGTTCCTCTTGAGAAAAAACGACCTTTTTGGAAAGCAAAATTAGTTTCTTTAGGACTAACTATTGGTACTCTCATACTATTAATTATTGCCTCTGGATTAGTATTAGTTAGTGACTTAATTGTAGACATGATTGCTCGGCAAAGTTGTTTACTAGAAACTCTGCCAAATTGTCCCCCTGACCAGGTTGCTAGTTGTTTATTTCAAGAACCAGTTGATAATTGTGTGTTGAAGTCACAATTATTAGAAACTTGGGGTCAATTAAGATGGCCGATTACTTTAGGAATAGTTTCTACAGCTTTTGCTTTTGTTTATCGTTTTGGTCCGAGTCGTAGAAGGAAAGGTACACCTATTATGCCTGGTGCAATTATATCAGCATTAATGTGGGCAGGAGCTTCTAATTTATTTCGTTTATACGTTTTTCATTTTGGTAACTATAACCGAACCTATGGAACTATTGGTACTTTTATTATTTTATTGTTGTGGTTATATATTAGTTCATTGGTGGTATTAATTGGGGCACAATTAAATGTAACAGTAGGGGAGGCAATGGCACGGGATAATGTTCCGCATCTACTACAGGAACGATCGGTTATAGAAGGAGGAGAAAGTATGAGAAAGTAAGCATTTAGCCGCCAGCTATCAGCTATCAGCTATTGTTTTTAGTTTTAGATAAAAGCTTTACTAACTGAGTGAGAATTAAATCTTACTATAAAAGTCAGCTGAAAAAGTCTATATTCATTTAAACCCCCTCCTTTTGTTGAGAACTGATAGCTAATAGCTGAATGCTTACTAGAAAAAACGGCAAAAAAAGTCTGAATTAATGTGGTCGTTGTAAAAGGCTAATCACACCAGTTGTTATGGATAAGAAAATTAGAAACAAAATTACTCCTCCTGGTAAAAATGCCAGAATTTTGAAGCCTCTGAGGAGCCAGACTATTAGAGTAAGAATAGTGAGAATGCCACAAATGTAAGAAAATTGGGGAATTGGAAAATTAGAATTTTTACTCATGGAGTTTAGCTAATATCTATATGGATTTAACTATATGGATTTAACTATCAAAAATATTGTCACTATTTTAGTAAGCATTTCCTGCGGAATGCTGCGCAAACAGGTATTAGCATTCAGCATTTTCTGGGTCATGCTACGCAAATAGCTTTTGAATGTAATAATTTACTAAAGTTCGCTTGTTACCTTTTTTTTTCCTGCGGAATGCTACGCAAACATAATTTTGAATTCTCCTTCTAAGATAATAAGTTATATCATGTCCGCTTAAAACATGGTCACTATGAGTTTCAACTAAAATTTGTACCCCACAATTAGCAGCGAGAGCTAATAATTGACCCATTTTTGATTGACCTTTTGGATGAAGATGTGCTTCAGGGTTTTCAATTAGAATTAAAGTGCCAGGTGAAGAAGAAAGAATCGCTACAAGAATTGGTAAAGTGTAGCTAATTCCAAATCCGACATTAGTAGAACGATAAGGATTACTATCTCCATAATAATATTGAAGACTCATTAAATCTATATCTTGTTTTGCATTAATTTTTAGTCGCGTACCTGGGCTAATTTCTCCCATCCAAGCTTCGACTTGCTCTCTTAAAATTAGTGAGTCTGCTTCTGGATGTCCTAAGCTACGATTTGGTATGGTTTGATTTTCATTAATAAATAAAAAGTGTGCCGTGTATTCTCCTTTACTTCCTAAATTTTCTAGTTGTTGAACTTGGAAATCTGATATTTCTAAAAATAAACGAGGACCTAAACGTTCGGCTTGGATATAGTGAAACTGTTTATTAAAAATACTAGATTCATAAATGTCAGAATTAACAGGTTGTGAGGCAAGATTTAGAACATCTTTTTCTCGGTCGTAGGAGAAATTCCAGCTTCCTATATCGCCATTTTCCCAGATAATTTCAAAACTAATAAAATCATCTTTTGCTCCTTCAAATAGTGCATCTTGAGCAGTGCCTATAGAAACTAATTCACCATTTAGTGCTAAACCTAGATTTTCTAATAGTCCTTGTTGATAAGATTGACGGATTAAAAGTAGTGCTTGTAAGACAGAAGATTTGCCCGTACTATTCAGACCAGAAAGTAAAGTCAGTGGTTTAAAAGATAGAAGCCGATCTGCAAAAGGTTTAAAATTTTTTAAATGCAATGAACTAATCATTTAGAACTCCCTTGATAATTTTTTCAATAGTTTCAAAACGATATTCTATCTTGTCTTGAGCTTGAGAGATAGACTTAAAAAAATCTTTGTCTTGATCTACATATTTGGCAAAGTTATCTAGTAATTCTTGCTTCTGATTTTTAAGTTTTTGAGTCTTTTGAGAATTAAGCTGACTAATATGAAATGACCAGGTTTCAAATAATGCCTTATTAACTGGATTTTTTCTTTGTTTTTTTTGCTTACGAAAAGCTTCATCTCCAAATATTTATTGACAAACAATCATAGTATTTTTGAATTTATTGCTAAGTTTGTTAATTTCAGAATCAGATAAACTATTAACTTTTTTCATAGAATTATCTAAAAATTCTTCTCTGCCATACTTCGTATAATCTTTATAAGAATTAGATGCGAGCATAACTGCTAAAGCACCTAGCACAAATTCCCGATCTTCCATACGCAGAATTCGTGTATTACCAAGGTCAATAACATTAGTAAATTCTGGAGATTTAGCAAGGTCAACCAATAACTTTAGAACTTTACCAGGATTAAGAGCATGACGTATTTCTTGAGGAGTTAAGCGTTCTCCTCCTGTATTAATACGTTTAAAAATATTGTACTTAACTTTAGGTGGTGTACCTGGTGCAATTAGATATACAGTGACTTGAGTTTCTTCAATACGACGTTGATATTTACGAGGCAATTCTTGATAAGTTTTACCATCAAGTTCATTGCCAAGATATTCTAAACCTGTTAACCGTAAATTATCATCATTTTCAATCATAAACTGCTTTAAAGCTGATAATCTTTGTAATCCATCTACTACTAACCAATTGTCTTCATTAGTTCCATCAATATAAAAAGCTGGTAAAGGAATTCTAATAATAATTGATTCAATCAATCGACTTTTAACATCATCCTTCCATATATCAGAATGACGCTGAAATTCAGGAGCTAAATTCAGAACTTTTTCATCTATTCTTCTTACTAACTACTCAATTGTAGGCTCCCTAGTAATAATATTAATTTTCTCCGGGTCGTAAGTTAAATTATCTTTTTCATAAGCTTCTTCATCCTCATTTTCTTCTTCTTGATATTTATTTGAGTTTTTTTGAGTGACCATAAATTTTACTCTATTGCTTTAATCTTTATTATATCATCGGATATTAAACCAGATTTATAATTGTTATTTGAAATTGACAACTGCGAAAAAGAAGTATAGTATCAAATACTAATCCTTAATTTTAGCTATTTATATTTAGCTCAATTATCAATTTATAGTTGTGAGCGATCGCTCAAACATCAACAAATTTAATCTCTCTCAAAATCTCATGGTTAAATCAAAATCAATTTACCGAACCATCGCCCTAACACTAATTGCAATTTTCACCACAATTACATTAGTATTAGCCTCTAATCAAATTAGCAAAACCACACAACAAACAGAAATTCGTGGCGTTTGGATAACTAATATTGATAGTGATGTTTTATTTTCTAACTCAGCCACAACAGCAGCAATAAATCGTTTAGCCAAACTCAACTTCAACACACTCTATCCTACTGTTTGGCAAGGTGGTTATACTCTCTATCCTAGTCAAGTAGCACAACAAGTATTTGCTAAATCATTAGACCCCACACCTGGTTTACAAGGGCGAGATTTTTTACAAGAAATTATTACCGAAAGCCATGAAAAAGACTTAACTATTATTCCTTGGTTTGAATTTGGTTTCATGGCACCTGCAGATTCAGGATTAGCGAGATTACATCCTGATTGGTTAACCAAACGTAGGGATGGAACTACTATAAAAATGGAAGGTGAATATCCGCGAGTTTGGCTTAATCCTTTTCATCCAGAAGTGCAACAATTTATCTTAGATTTAGTTATGGAAATTGTAACTAAATACGATATAGATGGGATTCAATTTGACGATCATTTTGGCTTACCTGTAGAATTTGGTTATGACGATTTTACAGTTAAATTATATGAAAAAGAACTTCCTGGTTTATCCCCTTCTGACAATTATCAAGAAACTTTTTGGGTGCGTTGGCGAGCGGATAAAATTAATAATTTTATGGAGCGGGTTTCTGAAGAAATAAAAGCGATAAAACCAGACTGTATTATTTCTGTATCTCCTAATCCTTTGCACTTTGCTTTACCTGCTTATTTGCAAGACTGGTTTACTTGGGAAAGAGAAAAATGGATTGATGAAATTGTTTTACAGGTTTATCGTCCAGACATTAAACGTTTTATTAATGAGTTGGAACGAACAGAGGTTAAATTAGCTAGAAAGCATATTCCTTTTGCTATTGGAATTTTGACTGGTTTGAGAAATAATTCTACTCCGATAACGACAATTGAAGAACAAGTAGAAGCAGTGCGGAAGAGAAATTTTGCGGGAGTATCGTTCTTTTTCTATGAAAGTTTATGGAAGTGGGGAAAGGAGTCAGAAAATATCAGAAATGAAGCTTTGGAAAAAATATTTCAGGAACAGATTTCAAGACCGCATATCTCTAGTTCAAAGAAAGAAGGAAAACCATTGAGGTCGTAAATTTTTCCCTCTCAAATAAATAGTAGAAGGGAAAGCTAGAAATTTTTCTGACTTTGGTGAGAGAAGAGACTATAAGTGGCAATTTTTTATCTCTCAGGTAAACACTAGAGTCGAAAAGATAGAAATTTTCTCTAACTTTCTTCTTAAAAGAGAAGTCAAGCAAGCAAATTTTTGTCTCTCAGATAAATAGTAGAGGGGAAAAGCTAGAAATTTTTCCAAATTTGGCAAGGGAAGAGACTAGAAATGGCAATTTTTTCATTGTGGTAAAACAACTAATATCTATTAATTTAATACCCTAATTTCATAAACTTTAAATCCTGCACCTCTAGGTAAAGCTCTGCCATCCATTCCCATTGGATAAGACTCATAAGCACTCTTCGGTTGATATGGTTTACTATCAACATATTCTCCTTTTGCTTCAACTGTTTTCTCGACATATTCGGCAAAAGTTTCAAAAGCGATCGCTTCTGAAGCAGGCAGAATTACAGCTTCTTCAGCAGAAAGTTTTTCTATTTTTAAATCTCCTAGATCTAAGACATAGTAATTACTATTTCCTGCTATCCAAGACTCAGCACTTTTACTCCAAGGTTTTTCAATAACTGTACCTGTTAAATATATTAGAGAATTACTTTTTTGAACTTCCATATTTATAGATGGAGTTTGAGATAGTTGAGATTTAGTAAATACATAACCGCTCATGACACTCAAAACTCCCACAAATATTGATAATACTATCGAGAATATTCTCCAATTTATCAAATTTACTTCTATCATTTCCATCTATAATTTAAAAATTAATTTAATTGCTATTACATTTAATCTACAGCGATCGCAACAAAAATTCCGGGAGTTAAAGCGCTGATATTTTAGTCTAAGTATTAATAGATAATACCGTTTTGGAAAAAAATGCTATAAAACAATACAGTGTAGTTAATAATTTTTTTAAGCAAGGAAGAAGAAAGGTAGATGAGTCTATAGCTCTATACAGTTAATTTAAGGATTTTTTCTGGTAGTAAAGAAAGTTTATGGTAAAATTATTAGGTTTTTTAAAAAATACAAATATATGCACCGAATAGCAGCTACTCCTGGTGGTTGGAACCCTCAAGCAGAAGGGGTAATTTTTATCGAACAAACTCCTGCACCAATAATATTTTTAACAGCAGCAGATACGGATATTCAAACTTTAGCAGCAGCAGTTAATAAGTTACCTTTTGATTTTCCACAACTGCGAGTTGCTAATTTACTTCACTTACAACAACAGTTAACTATTGATACTTATGCTGATGATATTTTATCTAAGGCAAAAGTAATTATTGTTCGACTTTTAGGGGGGCGCTCCTATTGGTCTTATGGTTTGGAAGTCTTACTAGAAGTGATAGAAAAAGAAGGGGCAAAACTAATAGTAATTCCTGGAGATGACCGCCCCGATCCAGATCTAATTAGTCATTCTAATCTTTCAATTTCTCTAGTTAATCAATTCTGGCAATATTTAATAGAAGGTGGGGTAGATAATTTTGTTAATGGTCTCAAGTTTATCGCTAATATTTGTCTGGGAAAAAATTATGATTTTGCCTCACCTATACCAGTACGGCGAGTCGGAATTTATCATTGGCAAAAAGAAGAGCAAAGCACAAAGGCAAAAGTCGGAATATTATTTTATCGCGCTCATTATCTATCTGGAAATATTGCTCCTATAGATGCTCTTTGCCAAACTTTAATAGAAAAAAATTTAGAACCTGTTCCAGTATTTGTTTCTTCTCCTAGAGATGTAGAAGTACAGGGAGAAATATTGGAATATTTTCAACCTGAAAATGCTGAAGCAATTCAATTATTGTTAAATACGACCAGTTTTGCTGTTTCTGTTGTGAATAATCAAGATTTTGCACTGGAAAAATCTCCTAACCCACCCTTGTTAAGACTGGGAAAAAATTTAGACATTCCAGTTTTACAAGTAATTTTTAGTGGTGGAAATTTTGAGCAATGGGAAAGTCAGTTTCAAGGTCTTTCACCACGGGATGTGGCAATGAATATTGCACTGCCGGAAGTAGATGGAAATATTATTAGTCGGGCAATTTCTTTTAAGGCAGTTAAAACTTGGAATTCGGATCTAGAAACAGATTTAGTGAGTTATTTTCCGGTTCAAGATAGGATTGAATTTGTATCAGAATTGGCTGCTAATTGGATAAAGTTACGACAAACTCCAGCATCTCAACGTCGCATTGCATTAATATTAGCAAATTATCCTAATTGTGACGGTCGTCTTGCTAATGGAGTGGGGTTAGATACTCCTGCCAGTTGTGTAGAAATTCTTCAAGCTTTACAACAAGCTGGTTATTATTTGGAAAATATTCCGGCAATGGGGGATGAGTTAATTAAATGTCTGACTTCTGGAGTAACAAATGATTTGGAAAGTCGTGAATTACGTCCTGTTTTCCAGTCTTTATCCTTGGCAGAATTTGAAAGATATTTTGCTAGTTTGCCAGAAGTTGTACGAGAAAAAATTATTCAGAGGTGGGGGAAGAGAGCAGACACGGATTTTGCCACGGATGTAGGGATTAATTCGACGATAATTCCTCTATCTTTTTTCAAATCTGTTTCTAGTAATTTTTCAGAATTTCAGAAAGATAGTGAGGTAAAAGAAATAGATAATTTTGCCACTGATGTACAGATTAATTCCACAAAAATTCCGCCATCTTTTTTCAAATCTGTTTCTAGTAATTTTTCAGAATTTCAGAAAGATAGTGAGGTAAAAGAAATAGATAATTTTCCTATTCCAGGAATTCAGCTAGGAAATATTTTTATAGGTATTCAACCTTCGCGGGGTTACGATATTGACCCCAGTTTAAATTATCATGCTCCAGATTTAGAACCTACCCCTAATTATCTAGCTTTTTATTATTGGTTGAGAGAAAAATTTCAAATAGATGCAATTATTCATGTGGGAAAACATGGAAACTTAGAATGGTTGCCCGGTAAAAGTGTCGGTTTATCTCGGGAATGTTTTCCAGAAATAGCTCTCGGTGCTTTGCCACATTTTTATCCATTTATTGTTAATGACCCTGGAGAAGGTTCTCAAGCTAAACGGAGGTCGCAAGCTATAATTATCGATCATTTAACTCCACCTATGACTCGTGCGGAAATTTATGGAGCTTTACAACAATTAGAAACTTTAATTGATGAATATTATGAGGCACAAAATTTAGACCCATCTAGGTTATCTGTGATTCGAGAGCGGATAATTAATCTCATAGAAAAAGAAGGTTTAGATAAAGACTTATCATTTTTAGAAAAAGACTCAGCTAACACTGATTTTGCCACGGATGTACGGATTAGTTCCACGTTATTCAGTTCAGAAAAAGACTCAGACTTCCTCTCACCCCCTCAGCAAAATGAGCAGAAATTTTCTACAGAAGCAGAATGTGTATCTTCCGAGTTTTCCAGTTCAGAAAAAGACTCAGACTTCCTCTCCCCTTCCTACAAAAATAGGCAGAAATTTGCCAGAGAAACACAAGAGGTAACTTCCGAGTTTTCTAGTTCCTCTAAAGACTCAGACTTCCTCTTACCCTCTCAGCAAAATGAGCAGAAATTTTCTACAGAAGCAGAATGTGTATCTTCCGACTTCTCTAGTTGTGAAAAAGATTCAAACTTCCTCTCACCCCCTCAGCAAAATGAGGAAAAATTTTCCACAGAAACAGAAGGTTTCCCTTCTAACTCCTCCGGTGCAGAAAAATCCTCAGACTTCCTCTCACCCCTTCAGCAAAATGAGCAGAAATTTTCTACAGAAGCAGAAGGAGTAGCTTCCAACTTTTCCAGTTCCGAAAAATCCTCAGACTTCCTCTCACCCCCTCAGCAAAATGAGCAGAAATTTCTCACAGAAACAGAAGGTGTCGCTTCCGACTTCTCTAGTTCCGAAAAAGACTTAGACTTCCTCTCACCCCCTCAGCCAAATGAGGAGAAATTTTCTACAGAAATAGAAGGGGTAACTTCCGAGTTTTCCAATTCCGAAAAATTCTCAGACTTCCTCTCACCTCCAAAGCCAAATAGGCAGAAATTTTCTACAGAAACAGAAGGTGTAACTTCCAACTTTTCCAGTTCCGAAAAATCCTCAGACTTCCTCTCAACTCCAAAGCCAAATAGGCAGAAATTTTCTACAGAAACAGAAGGCGTAACTTCCAACTTTTCCAGTTCCGAAAAATCCTCAGACTTCCTCTTACTCCCTCAGCAAAATGAGCAGAAATTTTCTACAGAAATAGAAGAGGTAACTTCCGACTTTTCTAGTTCCGAAAAATCCTCAGACTTCCTCTTACTCCCTCAGCAAAATGAGCAGAAATTTTCTACAGAAATAGAAGAGGTAACTTCCGACTTTTCTAGTTCCGAAAAATCCTCAGACTTCCTCTTACTCCCTCAGCAAAATGAGCAGAAATTTTCTACAGAAATAGAAGAGGTAACTTCCGACTTTTCTAGTTCCGAAAAATCCTCAGACTTCCTCTTACTCCCTCAGCAAAATGAGCAGAAATTTTCTACAGAAACAAAAGGTGTAACTTCCGAATTTTCCAGTTCCGAAAAATCCTCAGACTTCCTCTCAACTCCGGAGCAAAATCAGGAAAAATTTATCACAGAAATAGAAGGCGTAACTTCCGAATTTTCCAGTTCCGAAAAATCCTCAGACTTCCTCTTACTCCCTCAGCAAAATGAGCAGAAATTTTCTACAGAAATAGAAGAGGTAACTTCCGACTTTTCTAGTTCCGAAAAATCCTCAGACTTCCTCTTACTCCCTCAGCAAAATGAGCAGAAATTTTCTACAGAAACAAAAGGTGTAACTTCCGAGTTTTCCAGTTCCGAAAAAAATTTATTTACTCCCTCACTACCTTTAAAAAGAGGAGAGAAATTTGAAAATGGTGAAAATGCTAGATTCGCCAAATTAATTACTAATATAGATGGTTATCTCTGCGAATTAAAAGAAGCACAAATTCGCGATGGTCTACATATATTTGGTCAATCTCCTCAAGGTCAACAACTACGAGATTTAATCGTAGCGATCGCTCGTCATCCTAGTACTACTCGTTTAGGTTTAACTCGTGCTTTAGCTGAAGACTTAAACTTAGACTTTGACCCTCTCACAGACGATTTTTCTACAATTATTAATCGGAGCTTATTTATAGATGGAAAATCTTGTCGTACCCTAGGTGATGCTGTGGAATTCCTCGAAGAAAAAGCAGCTAATTTAGTCGAAAATTTAATTAACCAAAATCCGATTGACTCTCCCTTCCCACACACAAACAAAGAGTTAGAATGGATTCGCCAAAATCTTCTACCTTCTCTGCAAAAAACTGACCAAGAAATTACCAACTTATTAATAGGATTAGATGGCAAATATATCCCTAGTGGTTCCTCTGGCGCTCCGACAAGAGGTAGACCAGACGTTTTACCCACAGGTCGGAATTTTTACTCTGTAGATATTCGCGCCATTCCTACAGAAACTGCTTGGAGAATAGGGCAATTAGCAGCAGAAAGTTTAATCGAAAGATACACTCAAGAAAATGGTGAATATCCTCAAACTTTAGGGTTATCAATATGGGGAACTTCTACCATGCGAACTGGTGGAGATGATATTGCTGAAGCACTTGCTTTATTAGGAGTAAAACCAGTCTGGGATAGACCATCCCGAAGAGTTATAGACTTTGAAATTTTGCCAATTTCAATATTAGGAAGACCGCGTGTAGATGTAACTTTAAGAATTTCTGGTTTCTTCCGCGATGCTTTTCCTAATATTATCGATTTATTTGACCAAGCTGTTATTGCTGTGGCTAATTTAGATGAACCTCCAATAGAAAATCCTTTAGCTGCTCAAGTTAAAAAAGAAGTCAAATATTGGCATGAATTAGGATTAACTGAAGTTCAGGCAAAAGCACGTTCTCAATATAGAATATTTGGTTCTAAACCAGGAGCTTATGGTGCAGGTTTACAAGGTTTAATCGAATCTCAAAATTGGCAAGACGATCGAGATTTAGCTAGAGCTTATATTAATTGGAGTAGTTATGCTTATACAGGAATTAATAATAGTTATAGTCAGGAAGCAAGGGCGATAAATTCTCCCGAAGCATTTTCCCAACGTCTCCAACAAATGCAAATAGTTTTGCATAATCAAGACAATAGAGAACATGACTTATTAGACTCAGATGATTATTATCAATTCCAAGGTGGAATGACTGTAGCAATTCGTGCTTTAACAGGCAAAAATCCTGATACTTATTTTGGCGATAATTCTCTGCCAGAAAATCCCAAAGTTCGACAATTGAAAGAACAAATTGCTAGGGTTTATCGTTCCAGAGTTGTTAATCCTAAATGGATAGCTGGAGTAATGCGTCATGGTTATAAAGGAGCCTTTGAAATGGCAGCAACAATAGATTATTTATTTGCCTATGATGCTACAGCAAAATGTGTAGAAGATTTTATGTATCAAAGAGTAGCAGAAACTTATCTTTTTGATGAAAATGTACAATCATTTATACAAACAAAAAATCCTTGGGCATTGCGAGATATGGCAGAAAGATTATTAGAAGCAAATCAACGAGGTTTATGGCAGTCAGCTAATCAAAAAACTTTGGAAAAATTGAGAGCGATCACTCTAGAAGCAGAAGGGATAATTGAGGCTAATACTTAATTTGATTTTATGGTAACTTTAGAAAAAAAATATCATTGAGATTGCTTCGGGGGTAGAAATTTAAAAGCATAGACTTATAGTTTTTCCCGCCCCCTTGCAATGACAGTTCAATCTACTATAAACAATCTTTTGTAATATTAATCTTCTTCTTTTTGAGACGAATTTCTTTACCATTAGTATCTCTTGCTTTAAGTCTCACTGTGCGTTCTCCTTCATGGTTAAATCTGTAAGTAAGATTCCAAGTTCCTATAAGATGGTTGAGAATTATTTTTGATATTCCTTTTTCTTTTTTACTATTACCAATCTTATATTTTCCATCAACTTCGAGAAAAATATTTTGCGTTTTAATAGGGTTGTATCTCCCTTGTAATGTAACTGGTTTGCAAATAGATAATGAGTTAGAATCAACCAAAAGTGAAGGCGATAGTAAATAGATAAATAACATATAAGCTATCCCTAAAAATATCAGAAAAACTACAGGATAAATAGCTTTAATTCCTTTATCTCCTAATAACTTTTTTAGCAATTTTTCTCCAGTAGATTTAATAGATTTAATAACAGGATTTTCTTCTATTTCTATCTCTTTCCAGGGTTGCTCTTTTTCAGTTACAACTTGGTCAGATATTCCCCGCCAGACTTCAGCTTTTTTCAGTTCTGCTTCTGTTGTACTTGTAGTTACAACTATTAGCACTCCTTCTCTATTAGGTAGTTTTTCTGCCTTTAGTTCCTTAACTAATTCCTGAAAACTATCTTGATTATAATTTGGTAAATAATTTTTATCTTTTTCTAATGTTGCTAAATAATTTTTATCTTTTTCTAATTTTAGACCGTGATTTGAATCTACTTTAAGATTTTTATTTTCCATCAGTTTTTCTAGCTCAATCTTATCTAGATCGACCTCAAAACCATAGGGAGAGTTTTTATCTTCTTTTATAGCACTTTCTATCTTCTCACTTAACTTATTTTGTAATGCAAAAGCTGCTACTTGCCGCACATATTCTTCCAGATTAGATTCACATTCCCACAATACAGAATTCTCAATTTTACGACCTTTAAAATCCACTCTATTTGATTTTAAAGCAGTTACATACAAGAATAGTTTTTGATTATACCGAGCTATTACCAGTGAAAAATATTCACCATCAATTAATTGATAAATTTCTTCTTCTAATATTTTTGGCTCTTTATTTTTCCACCAGCGATAATCTTGTTCTCGCTGATATCCTCCACTTTTTACATATATATTCATTCCTAATTATCCTCAAATATCTAGTAAATTATGTCCTTGAATAACCTTGAATCCACCTGTATTTTTAGATTCTTTAACAAAAGTATCAACTGCTGCTTTCAATTTTTTATCTTTATTCAGCAGACCTGCTAACCAATTGAACCATCCCCAACTTTTTTTGACTTGTTTGCTCAGTGCAAATCGTAAAATATATCGCAGAGGTTGTTCGCTATCTTGAGGATTATATTCAGCTCCTGTTTTAACAAACATAAATTTTAATTCACCCTCTTTATCTTCAATATCATTAAATTCCACTGCCTTTCCAACTGTTTGTACAGGTGTTACAACTACAGCAACCTTATCAATTAAAAGATTACTTTCTAAAAAGCTTAATAACTCTTTGTAGCCAGATTCAATCTTCTTTGAGAGTTCAGAATCGTACTTACCTTGTTTGTAGTAACTCTCACAACGAACAGGTGCTAATATTACCAACTTGGGAGAGTTTAAATTTGTATAACTTCTTTCAAACAAACTTGTAATATCCTCTACTCCATTCAATTTTTCATGGTAACTCACTCCTTTTTTTGTTTCCATGAGTGCCGTACTATCTATAGCAATAATAACGACTTCAGACTCCTTGATAAACTCTTGAACCTGCTCTTTTTTATCATTAATATATCCTCCTGGATAGTCTCTAAACTGAAGCTGAAGAAACGCATTACCTCCTGTTCGTCTATCTCAGCCTGAATTTCAACTAAACGTTCCTGACAAGATTTAGCATACTCAATATCTAGCTCTGTAATTTTAGTTTGTAAGTAGTCAAGTACCCTGTCTAATAACTGATTAGCTTGTTCAGAATCTGAACAATTGGTAATAATGCTATCTACTACATTAATCTTTACCTGTCTCCCATCAATATCCTGTTTGAGTTTTTGACAACCCGCTAGATTTCCTCCACTAACCGAATTAGCTTTATGATTCAATACCATAAAAGAACGAGCTGGCAAATTATCCAGAGCTTGGCTTGCTAAATCATATAACTTTGTATCTTCTGTTTGCCAATCATAGCGATCCTCATCAGGCTTCCGGTCAAAAATCAGCAAGTCAAAAAACATTGGAAAAATTGCAGGCGATCGCTCTAGAAGTAGAAGGTGTAATTGGAAGAAGGTATTAGGTATTGAATTTTATATAAAAACTCCTATTGCGACATACGCAACAAAAACACTCAGACCCTCAAGTGAGCAAAAACTCCTATTGCGACATACGCAATAAAAGCACTCAGACCCTCAAGTGAGTAAAAACTTCTATTGCGACATACGCAACAAAAACACTCAGACCCTCAAGTGAGTAAAAACTCCTATTGCGACATACGCAATAAAAGCACTCAGACCCTCAAGTGAGTAAAAACTCCTATTGCGACATACGCAATAAAAGCACTCAGACCCTCAAGTGAGTAAAAACTCCTATTGCGACATACGCAATAAAAGCACTCAGACCCTCAAGTGAGTAAAAACTCCTATTGCGACATACGCAATAAAAGCACTCAGACCCTCAAGTGAGTAAAAACTCCTATTGCGACATACGCAACAAAAACACTCAGACCCTCAAGTGAGTAAAAACTCCTATTGCGACATACGCAATAAAAGCACTCAGACCCTCAAGTGAGTAAAAACTCCTATTGCGACATACGCAACAAAAACACTCAGACCCTAAAAAAACAAATAATGCCAAATTCGGTTATCAAAAATACTTTATAGGATTTCAACAATTAATAATTACCTCTCCTTAAAATAAGAGAATTGGCGAACAGGACTTTTTTCTTGATTTCTGCTGTAAAAAAGAGACTTTAAACCTTAATTATTCGGTAAGATTAAATCCTCTCTCCTAAACCTTAAACCCTAAATCCTATCTCCCCATCTACATAAAAGGAGACTCTATAATCAATCCAATTTATAACTCTTGTAAAATAGGCATTAATTTGTCATTCAATGCTTTATATCCTGCCCGATTAAGATGAAGAAAATCTCTACTATATTCTTCCCTAACCTTCCCTTGTTCATTTGCCAAAATCGCTTTTGTATCAAAAATTATTACATCTTCGTTTTCTAATGAATAAATAAAATCATTTACTTCCTTAATTCCTTTAACTACTATATCTGGCGACCAAAAAAATTTTCTCTCAAGTGGCACTTCAGCAATGGGAAAAATTGTTGTCATAATCACAACAGCACCAAGCTGACGAGACTGACTCACAATTTCTTTTATATTTGATTTACAGTCATAAATAATTGTCTCTTTATTATCAGGAAATATTGGAATTCTGTATAAATCATTCACACCAATTTGAACTATAATAATATCCGCAGATAAAGGTTTTATATGTTGATTCAATCTTCCTAAAACTTGCGCTGTAGTTTGTCCAGAAATACCTCGATTAATAAAATTAAAATCATCAAAATCTTTAGGTGAATTCCAACCACGGGCACGAGATTCTCCAAAAAAAACTACATTTTTTTGATTAGGATTTTTAATCTCTTTGGGATTAGTATCCATAGGATAAAATTTTATGGCAAGTGGGTTTAATTGCAGAGAATTTAATTGTAAATAAAATTTTCTGCTTCTGTTAAAAAAGAGGAAGTTAAGCCCTACTGAAACCAATATAATTATTGATAAACAGATAATTATCAATTTGTTTTTGTTCATAATTCAGAAACGCTAAAATCAAAGTTAAACTAATCCTAGCAAGAAGTAATAGAAGGCAAAAATGACAACTATTGAGTAATGATGGCTATACTGACGGCTTTACTCAAAAACACTATCTATAATATCTATCTAGTGAGAAAAAACTATAACGTTATAGATATATAGTGTTTGGAACTTAAAAAGTGCCTAAGTCCTGGTAAAGTTAAGTTTGAAATTAATTATAGTGAAGTATTTTTGTTATGGCTAAAGGATTAGAACGCAGGAAATTCTTAATTTATAGTTCGGCTGCTCTAGGTACAAGTATTTTTCTCAAAGCTTGTGGTGGTGCTAATAACACGACATCTGGGACTGACACAATTAAAGTGGGTATTCTCCATTCCCTCAGTGGCACAATGGCAATTAGCGAAACTACAGTAGTTGAAGCGGAAAAGTTAGCTATTGAGGAAATAAATGCTGCTGGTGGTGTATTAGGTAAGCAAATAGAAGCAATTGTAGAGGATGGTGCTTCTGACTGGCCTACTTTTGCAGAAAAGGCAAATAAACTTATCGATCAAGACCAAGTAGTTACTGTTTTTGGTTGTTGGACTTCTGCTTCTCGGAAGTCTGTTTTGCCTGTTTTTGAATCTAAGAATCATATGCTTTGGTATCCGGTGCAATATGAGGGTCAAGAATGCTCGAAAAATATTTTTTATACGGGTGCTGCTCCTAATCAACAAATTGAACCTGCTGTAAATTGGTTGTTGGAAAATAAGGGAAAGGAATTTTTCTTAGTTGGTTCTGATTATGTTTTTCCTCGCACTGCAAATACGATTATTAAGGAGCAGTTAAAGGCTAAAGGTGGTAGTACTGTTGGTGAAGATTATTTACCTTTAGGAAATACAGAAGTTACTCCGATTATTACTAAGATTAAACAGGCTTTACCGAACGGTGGAGTGATTTTTAATAGTCTTAATGGTGATAGTAATGTTGCCTTTTTTAAACAGTTGAAAGGTGCTGGTATTACTCCGGAACAATATCCGGTTATGTCGGTGAGTATTGCTGAGGAAGAAGTTAGACAAATTGGCAAAGAGTTTCTTGTAGGTCATTATGCTGCTTGGAATTATTTCCAAACTGTTGAGACAGAAGCTAATAAAAAATGGGTGGCAGATTTTAAGGCAAAATATGGCGCAGACCGAGTAACAAATGACCCGATGGAAGCTGCTTATATTATGGTTTATCTTTGGAAACAAGCAGTGGAAAAAGCTGGTTCTGCTGATGATTTAGATGCGGTAAGGATGGCAGCTATTGGACAAACTTTTGATGCTCCTGAAGGTTTAGTTACTATGAATGCTAATCATCATATTTCTAAAACTGTGAGAATAGGTCAAGTTCGTGATGATGGTTTATTTAATATAGTTTGGTCTACTGAAGGAGCCATTAAACCTATCCCTTGGAATCAATTTGTTCCAGCAACTAAGGGGCTTGCTTGTGACTGGAGTGACCCTAATAAAGGTGGTAAATATAAAGTCAGTTAACAGTTATCAGTTATCAGCTATTACTTTTAATTTAGGATAAAAGCTTTATTAATTGTCTTACTAAAAAAGTTAGCTCCCTTGTCTTTAAAGTTAGTTGTTAATTTAAACACTGTCCCATAAGAGAGACTCTTGTTGCTGTTAACGCAGTTCCTCCGAAGGAGGCTAGCTGACAGCTAACAGCTGTTTGCGCAGCATTCCGCAGGAAATGCTTACGTCATAAATTAGAGTAGAATTTTGTACGAGTGGTAGATAAATATTTAGGTTTAATGTTTCTATAAAATATCTGATTTTGTGTGCTGTAATTAGTTGGTCTAAATAGCTCACTAATTACAGCGATTTTTCGGATTTTTAAGTCAAGTTGAATATTAATTATTTACTTTATTCCCTGCTTTTTGTTAAGTGTTAGTTCAACAATTAATAATTAACTATTACCTTTCCTGAAAAGGGATATGATTGACTAAAAAGATTTTTTCTTTTTGCAAAGCGACAGCTTGTAGAGGAGTCAAAGAGAGGTTTTAAACTTTAATTATTAGCTAAAAGTCCTAAAACGTTCTACTTTCTCAACTTGAAAACTCCTTTAATTCTAATTTATGGCTATTCAATTTCTTCTTCCTTCTTCTTTCTTTCTGATTCTGGAGTAATTATCAGAACGGAAGAAAATAAAAGCTGGAAATTTCTGTTTAGAGGTAGCTGTGTTTCATGGGAGAACTGACTTATCTCTATCATTATTTCCCTTGATTTATTGTGGCTTTTTCCTCTTCCTAATTCTGGAGTAATTATCAAAAAGAATGGAAAAAAAAATAAAACTAGAAATTTTTGTTTAGAAGTAGCTCCGTTTTATCTAATAATCAACCTATCTCTATCATTGATTTCCCGAATTTTCCTCTTCCTAATTCTGGAGTAATTATCAAAAAGATCGGAAAAAAAGGAAAACTAGAAATTTTTGTTTAGAAGTAGCTCCGTTTTATCTAATAATCAACCTATCTCTATCATTGATTTCCCGAATTTTTTTCTTCCTAATTCTAGAGTAATTATCAAAAAGAACGGAAAAAAAGGAAAGCTGAAAATTTATGTTTAGAGGTAGCTGTGTCTCATGGGAGAACTGACCTATCTCTATCATTATTTCCCTTGATTTATTTTTTCCTCTTCCTAATTGTGGAGTAATTATCAAAAAGAATGGAAAAAAAGGAAAACTAGAAATTTTTGTTTAGAAGTAGCTCTGTTTTATCTAATAATCAACCTATCTCTATCATTGATTTCCCGAATTTTTTTCTTCCTAATTCTAGAGTAATTATCAAAAAGAACGGAAAAAAAGGAAAGCTGAAAATTTATGTTTAGAGGTAGCTGTGTCTCATGGGAGAACTGACCTATCTCTATCATTATTTCCCGAATTTTCCTCTTCCTAATTCTGGAGTAATTATCAAAAAGAACGGAAAAAAAGGAAAGCTGGAAATTTATGTTTAGAGGTAGCTCTGTTTCATCTGAGAACTGACTAATCTCTTGTCATTATTTCCCTGATTTTCTTTTCCCTTCTTCCCTCTTTCCTCTTCCTTCTTCCTTCTTCCTTCTTCCTTACCTTAATTAAAATGCAAGAATTATTAATCGCTATATTTAACGGTATAAGTATTGGTTCAGTTTTATTAATTGTCGCTCTAGGATTAGCTATTATTTTTGGATTAATGGGAGTAATTAACTTAGCTCATGGTGAATTAATGATGTTAGGTGCTTATACTACTTTCGTAGTTCAAAATATTTGTAATAGTATGGGCGAACCTATTTCTAATATTTATATTTTTTTCGCCATTCCTATTGCCTTTATAGTCGTAGCGATCGCTGGTTTAATTTTAGAAAAAGGGGTGATACGTTTTCTCTATGGCAGACCTTTAGAAACTCTATTAGCAACTTGGGGAGTTAGTCTGATTTTGCGTCAATTTGTCCGCAGTGTAAATGGAGTATTAATTATCGGCATAACAGTTTTTTGTCTGTTTTATTTTGGCAGTCTTTATTTCCTCAAAAAACGTCGCTCTGATTGGGAAAAAATTAAAAATTTAGCAATAACAATTATTTGTTTCCTATCTTTAGCGATCGCTACTACTTTGGGATTTTTATTGACAAGTCCTGGATTAACAAAACCTTGGTTTAGTTCTAGAAATGTTGATGTTACTGCCCCTGTTTGGTTACAAGGTGGATTACCTATTGGTGAGTTTCAATTACCATATTCTCGGATTTTTATCATTATATTAACTGCCATAAGTTTGCTAGGAATTTACTTATTTTTGAATAAATCAAATTGGGGTTTAAGAATTAAAGCTGTTACCCAAAATAGAAGTATGAGTGCTTGTTTAGGTATCCCAACAGAGCAGGTTGATGCTATTACATTTTCTTTGGGTTCTGGGTTAGCTGGAGTTGCTGGTTGTGCAATTACATTATTAGGTTCAGTTGGTCCAAATACAGGACAAAATTATATAGTAGATGCTTTTATGGTGGTGGTAGTTGGTGGGGTAGGTAATTTATTTGGTACTGTTATTGCTGCTATGGGAATTGGCATTACAAATTATTTGATTGGTTCAGGAACTATTGCTTTAATTTTGGGAAATACAGAAAGTCTAAAATTTTTGACTGACTTATTCAATTTCTTGGCAACTACTAGCATGGCAAAAGTAACAGTATTTGCTTTAATTATTGTTTTTTTACAAGTTAAACCAGCAGGACTATTTCCACAAAAAGGTCGAATGGATAATTGATAATTGATAAAGAAGCTAATGGTAAGCATTCAGCAGTCAGCTAACAGCTAGCCTCTTTCAGAGGAGCTGCCTCTTTCAGAGGAGCTTCGCTAACGCTAACGTTAACAGCTTTTGAGATACATCTATAATTTCCTGCCACAAATTATATGGTTTAATAACTCAGATTTATGGTTGAAAATTGGCGTTGTTTAAATGTAATGATAATTAGACATCTACTCCACCCATAGGGAGTAGGCAGTAGGCAGCTTTGCTGTAGGGGTAAAGAATTGATAATTTCTTTGGGATATAGATATTGATTTTTGATTCTTGGAGATGTCTATGAGCTGAAGGTCAAATTGAAAAACTGATGTTTTGCGCCCAAAGTTAATCTCAAAATCATTACCACTCAGCAACGCCTGAAAATTTAGTAGAAGTTAAAAAAACGCTGGCTTCATTCATTTTTATTGCTAGGAGCTGACTGCTAACTGCTAATAGCTGAATGCTTACCTCAAAACTATGGAACTTTATTGATAACTTAATATTGGACTTTGGACAAAAAGCAAAATAGTTAGTGTAATAATTACGCTAATCATATCTGGCAATGTTCCTCTGTCTCCAGTGAATTTAATCACTGAAAAATAGAAATAATTGAGAGTGATCGCCGACGGGGATGCCAACTTTTAGTTATTTT
>NZ_JAAHGM010000066.1:0-37640 GCF_010692625.1 Okeania sp. SIO2C2 | reverse complement strand
TTTATGGCCATTTTTATTGATATGAGTTGACTTACATTCGGGACACTGCATAATTTTAAATCTCTGCTCAATATCACAAAAGAGCGATCGCTCTTTTTCCTAATCATACCTGCGCTTCAGCAACGCCCCCAAATAATTCAATTGCTATCTGTCTCAAATGAAGGGGTGTCATTCTTGGAAATATCAATGGGTATTGTAAATTGGCGTTGGTAAATTACAGGATGAAATTTCTAGGGGCAATCCCCCAATGATTAACCGGGGTAGGTTACAGAGCGCTACCCCAAAATATAAATCATCCCATTAATTACCAACGCCGTAAATTCAATTACCTGAGTACCCGCAGTTATTGTTTGATTAATCAAAGGTTGTTCTAGGATGATTTTTTTAGAACTTCTTCTTTTTCTTTTTCTTTGAGTTATATCATGTCCGGATAATTAGTGATAAAAAAACTTTCTGCTTCTCCTCCTCTTTCTTCCCCCGTGACTCACTCCTCCTGTACCTCGCCCATCCGACGGCTTCCCTACCTGACTCCTCCGTCGTTGATTTATAACTGTTCAGCCAGACATAATATTACTTTTGCTAATGTAAAATGCTTCCCTATTTTATAGTGTAAAACAGAGAAGCACTTACCGATCGCTTAAAGCAATTTATGCTTCGTCTAAAGCAACAATACCTGGTAATTCCTTACCTTCCAACAATTCCAAACTAGCACCACCACCAGTAGAAATGTGACTCATTTTTTCTCCCAAATTCAACTGCTCTACAGCAGCAACAGAGTCTCCACCACCAATAATAGTAATAGCATCCTGCTTATCTGCAAGAGTGCGCGCGATCGCTTCAGTACCCTTAGCAAATTTCTCCATTTCAAACACACCCATCGGACCGTTCCAAATTACAGTTTTGCAGTCTGCCAAAGCATCTTGGAAAACCTTTGCAGAGTCAGGACCGATATCCAAACCCATCCAACCATCAGGAATAGCTTCAACACTAACGATTTGAGTATTAGCTTCTGGGTCAAACTTGTCAGCTACAACTACATCAGTAGGTAATAACATTTCCACGCCTTTCTCTTTTGCCTTAGCTTCCAGAGACTTAGCTAACTCTAGCTTATCGTCTTCAACCAAAGACTTACCCACACTTAAACCACGAGCTTTGTAGAAAGTGAAAATCATGCCACCACCCAATAGCAGCTTATCGCACTTATCCAACAAAGCATCAATCACACCGATCTTACTAGAAACCTTAGAACCACCAATAATAGCAGCTAAAGGTTTTTGAGGACTGTCAATTGCACCTTGGAGGAATTTTAATTCCTTTTCAATTAAATAACCACCGACAGAAGGACTCAAATATTTAGTCACGCCCTCAGTGGAAGCATGGGCACGGTGAGCAGTTCCAAAAGCATCATTCACATATACATCCGCCACAGAAGCAAGTTGCTTGGCAAACTCTGGGTCATTTTTCTCCTCTCCAGGGTAGAAGCGAACATTCTCCAGCAAAACTACATCACCATCTTGCATCGCTGCCACAGTAGAAGTTACATCCTCACCAATGCAGTCGTCACACTTTTTAACTTCCTTACCCAATACTTCAGAGAGTCTTTCTCCCACAAGAGTAAGACGCATACCATCATTTACTTTTCCCTTCGGACGTCCAAAATGGCTAGTCAAGATAACTTTTGCACCTTTACCAATTAAATCTTGAATTGTGGGAAGAGCTGCCCGAATCCTAGTATCATCTGTAATACTACCATTATCAACAGGCACATTAAAGTCTGCCCGCATGAGTACCTTTTTGCCAGATAAGTCAGATGCCGATAAATTTGCTACAGTTTTTTTTGTCACAGGATTAATCTCCTAAGTATTTGTTTTATCAATGTCCATTAATTGGGATTGTATGGCCCATAAATGGATAAAATTAGGTTACACCGATTCGTTCACGGTAAACATTTTATCGGAGTCCGTGCCCCAAATATACTTCTATGTTTAAAACAGTTCTATTTCCTGTAGACCGTAGCCGAGAAGCTCGCGAAGCTGCGGATAAAGTGATTAACATTGTCAAGACATATCAAGCTCGCTTGGTAGTAATTTCAGTGCGAGAAGTAGTTTCAGAAGGCCAGGAAGCTTTCCACCCAGAAATGACTTCTGAGCAAACAGTTACCCAACTTTTAGAGGAGGCTAAGGCTCTATTTGCCGGGCAGGGTATTGAAGCTGAAACGATCCAAAGGGAAGGCCATCCGGCTTTTACTATCTGTGATGTGGCAGATGAGATTAATGCGGACTTAATTGTGATTGGCTGCCGAGGTATTGGTTTGAGTGAGGAAGGAGCTACTGATAGTGTTAGTAACCGGATTATTAATCTGTCTCCTTGTCCAATTTTGGTAGTGCCTTAGATTTTAGATTTTAGAGTTTAGGGGAATTTGGGATTTGGCAAAATAGAAAAGGTGATGATTTGGGATTTTTTTAGAGATTAGCTTCCTGGTATCAGTTTTGTGAACAAAAACTAGCGGGTCTGCTAATAGCTAAAATTTTGACAAATTATTTTCCTCTGTTCCATTCTTTGCCTTTCTTCTTGCCACCCTCACCCCCCCCAAAAAAACAAAAAACTATCTCAACTTCTAGGCAAATACTCAGCGTAATCAGCAGAATTGCTTTGGCTAAAAATGCGGATTATGTTGGGAAAAATCGGGTTTCTGTGAGAAAAATAGGATTAAGAACTGGGAAAAGCAGATTTTGGGATATCTTCATAGCTAGAGCTTTGTTTTTGCTTCACTATTTGTAAACCTTCCTTAAGTGCAGTCAGGCGATCGCCCATCCAGTAATTTTCTGGAATTAAGCCAGCAATTCCCAGCTTTTCTAACCGACGTTTTACCTTTCCAGTTGCTCCAACCATAATTATTTTTCGTCCAGCGTCAATCGCCTCTTGAATGGCATTTTCAATCGCTAAAGAAGAAGTCACCCCTAGAATTGGTACTTCACTCAAATCGACAATCAACACATCATAATTATCAATGGCACTATGTTCTCTGGAAATCGCTTTGGCTACTCCAAAAATCATTGGCCCGCTCAAATGAAACAACAAAACTCGGCCATTTGCCCAATCCAAAATTTGCTTTTCTTCGTCATTCATCACGATTTGATCGTCCGCATCAGTAATCGCTTTTACAGACTGAGATTGCATTTCTTCGAGACGTTCAATGGTTAAAATATTCGCGATAAAAACTCCCACGGCAACCGCTACCATTAAATCCACAAATACCGTGAGGAGTACCACGCTATAAACTATTCCGGCAGCTTTCCAAGAAATGTTGTGAACCCGTTTGAGGAAACCCCAATCAATAATATCAATTCCCACCTTTAAGACAATTCCTGCTAATACAGCTAGGGGAATTCCCGAAGTTAAAGGTGCCGCCCATAACACAACAATCAACAGTGCTAAAGCACGACTAATGCCAGCTAAAGCGGTGCGTCCCCCCGCTTGGATACTAACTACAGTTGCCGTTGTTGCTCCAGAACCAGCAATTCCACCGCATAAACCTGTAATTAAATTAGCCACCCCTTGACTGATTAATTCTTTATTAGATTTATGTTCAGTTCTGGTCAAACTATCTGACACCAAACAAGTTAATAGGCAATCAATGGAACCCACCATACCCAAAACCATGGCATTCACAAACATTAACCGTAAATTTTCAGCGGTAAATGTAGGCATTTGCAGTTGTGGCAAACCGGGGGTAATTTCTCCAATTGTAGCGATCGTCCGAATTTCTATATCTCCAAAGAAAATCAGAGAAATCGCTGTACCAATTACCAAAGCCACCAGTTGGGGAGGGACTAACTTTTTTAGTTTGGCGGGACAAAAGAACAAAATTCCTAGAGTAATTAACCCTAACAACGTTTCCCATGGATTAATATTGGTAATCAAATTAGGGAAAGCCTTAATCACGCCAATTACTCCACCAGAGGGGGTTTTTTGACCGATAAACGGCGCAATTTGCAAAAAAATCAAAATCACGCCAATTCCTGTCATAAAGCCAGAAATGACGTTATAAGGAAGCATGGTAATATATTTCCCCAACCGCAGGACTCCAAATAGGATTTGAAAGATACCCGCCATCATCACCACGGTAAAGGCCATTGCCAGACCACTTTCGGGATTTACGGCCATTAATTCGGCGATAACAGCGGTGACAATGACCGTCATCGGTCCAGTTGGTTCAGAGATTAGACTAGGGGTGCCACCAAATAAAGCGGCAAAAAATCCGACTAAGATTGCTCCCCACAACCCTGCAGCAGCACCTGCTCCAGAAGCAATTCCGAAAGCTAGTGCCATTGGTAAGGCCACCACTGCAGCAGTTAACCCGCCAAAAATATCTCCTTTTAGGTTTCGGAAATGAATCGTATTGGTAATTTGCATGAAAGATTTCCCTGAATCACCGAAAAACTGGGTTTGAAGCCTCCCCCTAGAAGCTATGCTTTACCCACATCTGTTAAATTCCTTACAGGATAGGGGAGAGAGGGGAGAGGGGGAAGAGGGGGAAGAGAAGACTTTCCTGCCATTTCTCATATCTAGGACATAGGTGGCTAAAAGTGAATAAGGCAATTTCGGCATTTGCCAACTCTGACTAGCTACTTAAACCATCTCCCCACACGGACCACACGGACCACACGGACCACCCTGCAATGCTTCTAAGACTTATGGGTAAAGCATAGCCCTAGAAGGGGGACTTTTGATTTGATTTAATACCCACAAATATCCTATAGTATTGTGAGTTAAAAACGATAATTATGAAAGCTAGGTACAAATATCGAATTTATCCAACACCGGGACAAAAATACCAATTAGCAAAGCTATTTGGTTGTGTCCGCACAGTCTGGAACGATAGTCTAGCTTGTTGTCAGGAAAAGTATGCTTTAGGCCAGAAAAAACCAAGTAACTCTGAATTACAAAAACTCTTTATTACTCAAGCTAAAAAAACTAAAAATAGGGAGTGGTTGTCGGAAGTTTCAGTAGTCCCATTGCAACAATCATTAAATGATTTAAATCAGGCTTACCAAAACTTTTTTAATTCAACTAAAAGTAAGAGAAAAGGTAAAGCAATTAAACCTCCCAGGTTCAAAAAGCGAAGGTCAAGACAAACTGCTAGGTTTAGCTTAAGAGGATTTCAAGTAAATGAAGACAAAGTATATTTAGCAAAAATCGGCTTATTAAAAGTAGTATGGTCAAGACCTTTACCAGGAGAACCATCATCAGTAACAGTAATCAAAGATTCAGCTAATAGATACTTCTTGAGTTTTGTAGTAGAAATTCAAGCACAAAAACTACCAGAATCTAGCAAATCAGTAGGTATAGATTTAGGAATTTCTACTTTTGCCACATTCAGCAATGGTCAAAAAGTAGAAGCACCAAAACCATTAAAAAAACGAATTAAAAAATATAGAAAATTAAGTAAATCATTATCAAAAAAAAGTAATGGTTCTAAACGATATGAAAAAGCCAGACTTAGGATAGCTAAATTTTCCTACGGAATGCTACGCAAACATGCCAGATTAAAAGACACTAGAACCGATTTTCTACATAAATTATCTACCGAAATAATTCGTGAAAACCAAACAATTATTCTGGAAGATTTAAACGTTTCAGGTATGATTAAGAACCGGAAATTGTCCAGAGCCATTAGTGATTTAGGCTGGAGACAATTTCGTACATTATTAGAAGGAAAAGCAGAAAAGTACGGTCGCGAGCTAAGAGTAATTAGTCGTTGGGAAGCTACGACCCAAATCTGTTCATGTTGCCATTTTCGAGGGGGAAAATTAGACCTGAAAGTGCGAGAATGGGAGTGCCTTAACTGTGGTACAAAGCACGACCGGGATGAAAACGCAGCAATAAATATATTAGTCGCCGGAGGACATTCGGAGACAAAAAACGGACGTGGAGGGAAGCGTCAGACTACCGCCAAGGAAGCAGCACCCTGTGTTAGCGATAGCTATGCGAAGCAAAGCGTCAACCCACCAAAGAGCTACGGCTCAGTAGGAATCTTCGCACCTTTAGGCCGGAGAGGATGTCAAAATATTAAGATGCTACATCTGAATACTTTACCATAAAACAGCTTTATTTTTAGTGCCTCTAAAAGAGGAGCATTCCTATTGGAATGCTGCGCAAATGCTTGACTTCCGCAAAGCGGTTGAATTTATTCAATGACTATACAATGGTATCCGGGCCATATTGCGAAGGCCGAACGAAATCTTAAGGAACAACTGAAACGGGTTGATGTTGTTCTGGAAGTTAGAGATGCTCGTATTCCACTAACTACTAATCATCCCCAGGTGTCTGAGTGGGTGGGGAATAAGGCGCGGGTATTGGTTTTGAACCGCATGGATATGATTTCTTCGGATGTGATGAAGATTTGGCAGGAATGGTTTGAAGCTGAGGGACAAGTGCCTTATTTTACTAATGCTAAGTTGGGTGATGGGGTGAAGAGTGTGGCCAAGGCGGCGCGGGAAGCTGGTCGTGCTGTTAATCAAAGAAGGCGCGGTCGCGGGATGTTACCTCGACCTGTCCGTGCTGTGGTTATTGGTTTTCCTAATGTGGGAAAGTCTGCTTTGATTAATAGGTTGTTGAAGAGGAAGGTTGTTGAGAGTGCTAGACGTGCTGGTGTGACTAAGCAATTAAGATGGGTACGGATATCTGATGAGATTGAATTGTTAGATGCTCCTGGGGTAATTCCTAGTAGGATTAAAAATCCAGAGGATGCGATTAAGTTGGCTATTTGTGAGGATATTGGCGATGCTGCTTATGATAATCAGCGAATTGTTGCTAGTTTGATTGATTTGTTGATGTCTCTGGAGGTTGATAGTAATGGTTTTGTTTCTGCTTCTTGTTTAGAATCTCGTTATGAGTTAGAAGCAAGTAATTATACAGGTGAAAGTTATTTACATGAGGTGGCAAATCAACTTTATCAAGGAGATGTTGAGCGTACTGCTAGACGAATTTTGGATGATTTTCGTAAGGGTTTATTAGGGCAAATACCTTTGGAGTTACCACCAAGTACAAGTCAAAAGTTAAAAGTCAAAAGTTAAAAGTGATTTCTGAACCCTTCCTACGCCTAAAAGTCAAAAGCCTGTAGGGGCGGGTTCAGCGTTAAATTAATGGTATTACAAATTATTCAGATAAACCCGCCCCCACCCCAAGTACATCATAATACACCAATTTAGTTGTGTCAGTCCAGTAGGTTTTAGAGAGTATTTGTCAAATAAAATCAGGACTTACGCAAATTAACCTTAAAAACGCTATATGTAGGGGCGAATGGCATTGGCTAGCGCCAAGCTCCCCTAACGCCTTCACTCGATTTAGTGTCTCTGCATAATTCCTAAAAATTAGATTTTTTTAGTTGAATAAAAAGTCATGTGTAGGTACGAGGAACACCCACCAAATACACAGTATCACAATTTTTTTGAGGATGCAAGGGAAAATCTCCCTGCGCCGCCGATATTTTTGAGTGCTTCACAGAATGATATTTTCCTTGATTTTCAAACTCTTGTAGAGATAGTAAAAGTTAGGATGTTATCGTATTTGAACGACTTATCGGAAAATTTGCTCAATGCAAATAGGATAGGAATATCATCTCCGGAACCAAGATAAATTGTAATGGAGAAAAAATTAATACAGACAAATAAATTATGAACAATTCAATTATCACATTAGTAGATGACTTACCCACTGGTGGAATTACAGTTTCAGCATTACGCGCTCTAGATTTCATCGTACCTGGAGAATGGAACAATTTAGTAGGTTTTAAAAATACAGTTCGGGAAGTTACTGGCAAAGATAAACCTCAAAAAATTCAGAAAATTAGCGAACGCGCTCTATGGATATATAATGACAAATCTCAAGGATATCAAGACGCTATCTGGGTTTACCAAACTTTAGATAAAGCTGATGCTGCTATGGGTGCGGCAGCAATGGCCAACAAAATTGGTGGAAAAATCTCTTTCCTCAGTTTCCTGAATAAATTAACCCCATCAGCAGATAAAACTCAGGCAGTTGATTTAGCAATTAAGGTCGTGGCTGAGTTGGTTGCTTTCTGCAAATTAAATGGAATGCCAACTAGAGAAAGTTTAGGAGATTTTTCCGCAGCTTTGGTAGAAGAATATAGTGGCCCTTCTTTGATGCGAATGGTTGCTTTGGTGTGTTTTGATGGGTTGATTCCTTTAGGACCTGATTTTGTCGATCGCGTGGGAGATATTATTGGAGGAATGAGTTCTGCTGGTCTGCAACGAAATCCTTTGTTTCAGAAGGTAAATAATTTGATTCCTGGTGATAGTACCCAGGGTAAGCTTGATTTTATTGGTAATAGTTTTGATTCGGTTAGGGGTTGGATGAGTAATTTAGTGTCGTCGCGAGGATTAGACCCTCAAATGATTATCGATCATTTACAAAGTTTTGTTGAAATTGCTGATGATAAGTTGGATTATTTGGCGGCTTTTCTCGATTTGACTACTAATTATTTTGAACATACTGGTACTCAAACTGTAGCTCGTCGTTTGATTCTGCAAGCGGCAGAGGAAGTTTAATCCCTTAATTTGCTGATCATCAAAAAATTTTCTGTAGGTTGGGTTGAGGCAACGTTAGCGGAGCTTATCTGAAAGATCAACCCAACACTACTAATATTGTTACTTTGTAGGTTAAAACAATTCTTCTTTATTTCTGATTTTTTGGGTTGCGCTGTCGCTTAACCCAATCTACAATATCTTTTGTTGAATAAAAAATCATGCTTAGGTACGAGCGAACCCCAATAATTACATACTACTATGATTTTTTTGCCGATGCAAGGGGAAATATCCTACCGTTTTTTTGGTGCTTCATAGAATGAGTGATGGGTTTGTTATGGTAGCGATCGCGCTGTGAGTTTATTTATAATATGCTTGCTTCTAAAATGCTTTTTTAGCGTTGAATAAAAAATCATGCTTAGGTACGAGCGAACCCCAATAATTACATACTACTATGATTTTTTTGCCGATGCAAGGGGAATATCCTGCCATTTTTTTTGGTGCTTCACAGAATGAGTGATGGGTTTATTATGGTAGCGATCGCCCTGTGAGTTTATTTATATATTTATAAAAGTCTCTATGGGAGAAATCTTTTGGTGCTTCACACAATGATTTTTTGTCTTCTGATGTTATTGTTGGCGATCGCTTTTGAGCCTCTATATATATGCTTAGTTTATAAAATGCTGTTTTTGAGTTGAATAAAAAGTCATGCGTAGGTACGAGCGAACCCCAATAATTACATACTACCATGATTTTTTTTGCCGATGCAAGGGGAATATCCTACCGATTTTTTTTGGTGCTTCACAGAATGAGTTATTGGTTTGTTATGGTAGCGATCGCCCTGTGAGTTTATTTATATATTTATAAAAGTCTCTATGGGAGAAATCTTTTGGTGCTTCACAGAATGATTTTTTTCTCTTCTGATGTTATTGTTGGCGATCGCTTTTGAGCCTCTATATATATGCTTGGTTTATAAAATGCTGTTTTTGAGTTGAATAAAAAGTCATGCGTAGGTACGAGCGAACCCCAATAATTACATACTACCATGATTTTTTTGGGGATGCAAGGGGAATATCCTGCCGATTTTTTTGGTGCTTCACAGAATGCAGACTCAGATTAATCATCCGTGCATCGGTGGCAAAATTCTTGTCTTGCCCTGACTTCTGCGCTCACACGGATTATGGCACGGATGTACGGATAGATGTAGGAAAGAGGGCAAAAGGTGAAAAGAGAAAAGGGTTAAAGAGTTCTCCCATCATCACACACAATACGAAAACCAAAATCATAGCCATGGTCCACACGCCTATTGTAGTAGAGACGGATAGCTGAACGGCAGAGAAAAGGATAGTTGCTCCACGAACCTCCCCGCAGTGGAGAACGATTCTCATTTCCATCCAACCAAGCACTGCCATCAGTAGGCGCACCACTATAATTATCGTGCCATTCATCAGCGCACCATTCCCAAACATTCCCGTGCATATCGTACAAACCAAAAGTATTGGGAGGAAAAATTCCTACATTTGTTGTTTTGTTGCGATATATTCCTTTGGGTGCAGAAGCATAAGTTTCCCTAGCATTATAGTTAGCTAACTCAGTCGTTATAGTTTTTCCAAAATAAAATGGTGTTGTTGTTCCTGCTCGACAAGCATATTCCCACTGACTCTCACTGGGTAAGCGATAGTTTTTACCTGTTATTTGTGAGAATATTTCACAAAACTCTGTAGCTTTGTACCAATTTACTCTTTCTACAGGGCGGTTTGCACCTTTAAACCTAGAAAAATTATTACCCATAACTGCTTGCCATTGTACTTGAGTGACTGGATACTTTCCCATGAAAAATTCTGGCACATCTACATTATGTTGCGGACCTTCATTATCATATCTCCCTGCTTCCTTATCTGGAGACCCCATAATAAAGCTACCCGCAGGAATTTTTACCATTTCTAGGGTAACTCCATTACCGAGGTTTTCTATGATTACTTCTACTTGATGTTGACGGCGACTAATTATTTCTCCTCTGCTGTTGACTGTAACGGTGGTAAATTTCTGAATGGAAGTTTTGGGTTGTGGTGCTGGTTTTGGTTCAGGAGTAGGAATAATTTCTGGAGATGGTTGATTCCACCAATCTTTACTTAACATTGCTGCTGCAAACCCACTTCCTGCTAAACCTCCTAATATCAATATTTTTCTTCTGGTTTTATTAGGTTGGGTTTGGGGTGGGGATGGAACTGTTGTTGCTTGTTTTGGTGCTAGTGTGGGTGTGAGTAGGTTTACTTTTGCTGTTGATGTTTGTGTCGGTGTAGGTGGGTTTACTTTTACCGTCGTTTTTGCTAGTACAAGTTCACTCAATACTTCTAATACTTCCATAGCATTTTCATAACGTTGTGGAAAATATTCGTGCACCATCCCATCTAATATGTTTGCCAGATGGTTACTTACTTTTGCTTGGTTTCTCCAGATTATATTTCCTGTATCTTGGTCTTTTTGTAAATTGTGGGGGTCTTTGCCTGTGAGTGCTTTTATTCCTACCATTCCTACTGCATATATATCGCTACTCAGTTTTGGTCTGCCGTTACTTTGTTCACTTGGCATATAACCAGGTGTTCCGACTGCTACAGTTAAAATAGTTGTTCCTGGTTTATTGGTAGTCAATACAGTTATTTCTTTGACTGCTCCAAAGTCTATCAATACTATTTTTTTATCTGACCTGCGACGCATCAAGTTTTGTGGTTTGATGTCTCGGTGAATTATTTTGTTTTGATGAGCTATTTCTAATGCTGATAATATTCCTTTGAGTAAGGCAATAGTGTAAGACTCGCTTAATTTTTTCCCTGATGTTAGTTCTTTGCTTATATCTTGCCCTTCTATATATTCTTGTACTAGGTAAAATTCTGTTGCTTCTTGGAAATGGGCAAATAGTTTTGGTATTTGGTCTGAGTCTTTGCCTAGTTTGTATAAGGTTTCTGCTTCTGTTTCAAATAATCTTTGGGCAATGGTTAATGTTCCTGGGTCTGAACTTTTGGGTTTGAGGTGTTTGACTACGCATTTAGGTTTGCCTGGTAAGTCTAAATCTTGAGCTAGGTAGGTATCTCCGAATCCTCCACGTCCGAGGGACTGAATAATTTTGTAGCGTTGTCTCAGGATTTTTCCAGACTGCATGACTTTTTCACTTATCAGTTCAGTTATTCAGATATTCAGACTTCTTCGTATACTATCTAGCCTTGTTTCAAAAAAAATTTTTTTCAACCTGTGTAATGTAATTTTGCTGTTAAGTTAGGGAAATATGGTTTTTTTGGCCTCATTTATTTGAGTATATATGAGCGCACCTTCTCCACTATATTTATAATATCATGTCAAGTTTTTTTGTCAACCCCCTTTTTTCAGTTATCAGTTATCAGTTATCAAATTTCTTTGTACACTGCCTAGCTTTGTTTCACAATTTTTCCAAATCGCTTCTTTTAAAAATCCTGTTTCTTGTGTATAAGTTATTTTCTGATTGCCCTAAAAATACCCTAAAGTAAAAGATTTAAACTATACTCATCCACTTTTTTCTTCTTCCTTCTTCAATTTTTATAGCACTACGCAAATAGGGCGCGGAAATTTATAAATGCTCAAACTAAGTCAGGGATTACTTCTAACTTGTGACTTCTAACTTCTAACTTTTGACTTGCGCGTAGCGCCATACTTCTTACTATAAAGTAGAGGTAATAGGATATTTTTTTATTAGGGGATAACAAAGTTGCTTTCACAAAATCCGATTGTTACATTTACGATTCTTTTATTAGTAATTTTAACTCTTCCACCTCTGTTTGAACGTCTCAGACTACCTGGATTAGTGGGTTTATTAGTAGCAGGAATTATTTTAGGTGGAGATGGATTAAAATTACTAGACCCCGAAACAGAAACGATGAAATTATTATCAGACATTGGTAAGGTTTATCTGATGTTTGTCGCGGGATTAGAAATTGATTTAATAGAGTTTAAAAAACATCAAGACCGCTCTCTTGGTTTTGGCATTGCCACATTTTTATTCCCACTTATTACTGGTACATTTGTTGCCAAAATATTTGGTTTAGGTTGGAATGGTGCGATTTTAACAGGTTCTTTACTTGCTTCTCATACTCTCTTAGGTTATCCCATTGTACAGCAGTTGGGTGTAGTGGGAAATCAAGCGATTACTGTTACTATTGGGGCGACTATTTTTACTGATATTGCTGCTTTATTAGTATTGGCAATTTGTGTGTCGATTAATGCTGGTAATTTCTCTGTGATTAGTTTGGCAATTCAATTGGGAAGTTTGGCTATTTATGCGGGAGTAATTCTCTGGGGTTTTCAATGGGTAGGTAAACAATTTTTCCGGCGAACTACTAATCAAGAAAGTAATCAATTTTTATTTGTTTTGTTGGTTGTGTTTATTGCTGCTTTGGGTGCAACATTGATTAATGTCGATCAAATTGTTGGTGCTTTTTTGGCAGGTTTAGCGATTAATGATGTGGTGGGTAAAAGTCCGGTTAAGGAAAAAATAGAGTTTGTTGGGAGTGTTTTATTTATTCCTTGTTTTTTTGTTGATATGGGATTATTGCTGGATATGTCGGCTTTTGTCAATACTTTTTTAACTAGCTTTGAATTAACTTTATCTATTATTTTGGGTTTGCTTGGAAGTAAATTTTTAGCTGCATTTTTAGCAAAAAAGATTTATAAATATAATTGGTATGAAACTATGAGTATGTGGTCTCTATCAATGCCACAAGTTGCTGCTACTTTAGCTGCTGCATTGGTGGGTTTGCAAGTAGGAATATTGCCAGAGGTGATATTTAATAGTGTAATTTTTTTGATGTTGGTAACATCTATTTTTGGTCCGATTCTTACTGCTAAATTTGCGAGTAAAATTTCTTTGCCAGAGGTAGATTTTACATCGGATAATTCTTTGATTTGGTGGGAAACTCATCAGCAAGTTCCAGATAGTTTTACAGAGAGGGTTGATGGAATTGTTAACCATAAGTTTGTTGTATTAGTGCCAGTATATTTTTCTCCAGAACAAACAAAATATTTAATTGAAATGGCAGTAATGTTGGCAAAACATGAGGGAGGTTTAATGATTCCTTTATCCATAGTTAAAGGTTACGTCAATATGGATTCTCCTCAGTTAAATTTGGCTTTACAACAGAGCAGTAAAAGGTTAAGTTCTGCTTTGGAAATTAGTCAAAGTTTTGAAGTTGAAGCTGCTCCAGAAATCCGAATTTATGATGATTTTGCTAAAGGTGTTAGTCGCACAGCACGGGAAAAAAATTCTAGTCTAATTGTCATGGGTTGGCAAAAAAATACTGGTATTAAAGCTCGTTTATTTGGAAATATAATAGACCGAATATTTTGGTCTGCTCATTGCCCGGTAGCTGTGGTACGTTTGTTGGAAAAGCCGATTAATATTCATCGGATTTTAGTACCTGTTAAAAAGATTACTCCCCAGGCGTTAAGAACTGTACGTTTTGCTCAACTTTTTGCTGATACTAATCAAGCTTCTGTAACTCTACTTCATGTATGCGATCGCCAGACTTCTAAAGAACAAATTACTAAGTTTCATTCCCAACTTTCTCTGCTTATTTCTCAAGGAAAAACCAAGGTAAAATCAAGAATAAAAATTATTCGTTATGATGATGTTGCCCCTGTAATTAGTAAGGCAGCAAAATCATATCAATTAGTAGTATTACGCTCTATGCGACGACGTACTGCGGCAGGATTATCTGTTAGTGATGTTACTACTAAAGTTTTGTCAGAAATTACTTGTTCAGTTGTTATATTTGGAGAACCTTATTCTTAATTTTAGGGAATAGGGAATAGGGAATAGCAGGAATAATCTCAAACTATTTCTGTTTCTGAGCAGCCAAAATCATCATTTTAGGGAACGCAGCCAAAATCAGAGATTGTATTTATTACTAATAGACCTCTGTTCAACAATTAATAATTAATAATTAACAATTACCTCTCCTTGAAAAGAAGAGGATTGACGCGGAGCGTGAAAATTTTTTCTTCTCTTGGTCGATTGGAGGCCAGCGAAGAAACCTCGCCATCCCACCCTACGGGAAGCTACGCTAACGACTGCTTTTTTCTCCTTTAAATTCGATTTAAATTGGTTCTCTATTTACACCTCATACTCTTTTAGGTTATCCCATTGTTAATAGATTGGGTGTAGTGGCTAATGAAGCAGTTACTGTGACTATTGGGGCGACGATATTTACTGATATTGCTGCTTTATTAGTTCTGGCAATTTGTGTGTCGGTTAATGCGGGAGAATTTTCTGTTGTTAGTCTGATTATTCAGTTAGGAGAATTAGCTATTTATGCAGTAGTTGTTTTGTTTGGTTTTAAATGGCTAGGGGAACAATATTTCCGTCGGACTGGGGATGAAGAGGGAAATCAATTTTTATTCATAATGTTAGTTGTATTTATTGCTAGTGTAGAAGCACAAATAATTCATGTTGATATTATTGTGGGAGCTTTCTTAGCTGGTATTGCTGTGAATGAAGTTGTAGGAAATGGTCTTGTTAAGGAAAAAGTGGAATTTATTGGCAGTACATTGTTTATTCCTTTTTTCTTTGTAGATATGGGATTAATCTTGGATGTTCCGGCTTTTGTTTCAACTATAACTAATGAATTTGTAATGACTTTAGCTATTATTGCTGGAGTAATTATTAGTAAATTTATCGCAGCTTTATTAGCCAAACAATCATACAACTATAATTTCCCAGAAACCCTGACAATGTGGTCTCTAACTTTGCCTCATGTTGCTGCTACTTTGGTCGAAGCTTTAGTTGGTCTTCAGGAAGGAATATTAACAGAAGCATTTTTCAATGGCGTAATTGTTTTAATGTTAGTAACTTCTATACTCGGACCTTTAACTACAGCCAGATTTGCTCCTTTATTATCTCAACCTTTGAGTCTATTTAATGGTGGTAATAAATCAGGAATTTGGTGGGAAACACACGAATAAGAATTAGAGGCAGAAAGTGATCGGCATAAGTTTACTGTTTTAGTTTCCATATATAATCCTGTAACTGAAAATTATTTGCTAGAAATGGGAGCAATGTTAGCTAAACATGAGTCAGGATTACTTGTACCTTTATCAATTTTTAAAGCTAATTTTCATTTGGATGAACCAGTTTTAAGTACAGCAATTCACCATAGCGAACGACAACTAAAACGAACTCAATAAATTACTTAACAATTTAATGTTGAAGCTCAACCAGAACTACGAATTTATAATGATATTTCTCAGGGAATAAGCTGCACTGCTAGAGAAAAAAATGCTAGTTTAATTATTATGGGTTGGAGTCAACAAAGTGATTTACGGACGCGTTTGTTTGGAAGTATTATTGATAGTGTATTTTGGTCTTCTCATTGTCCAGTAGCAGTGACAAGATTGCTAGATGACCCTATTGATATTCATAGAATTTTAGTACCAGTAAAAAATATTACTCCTCAAGCATTACGAACTGTTCGTTTTGCGCAACTTTTTGCTGATACTAATCAAGCTTATATGACTTTATTGCATATCTGTCCTCATGTTAGTTCTCCAGAACAAATTGATGAATTTAAGTCTCAACTTTCAGAGATTATTTCTGTGAAAGAATCTGAGGTTAAATTGAAAATTAAAGTTGTTGCTAATGATAATGTTGCCCAAGTAATTGTTAAAATGGCCCGGTATTTTGATTTAGTTATTTTGCGTTCTATGCGTCGCCGTACTGCTGGTGGTTTGGCTGTTAGTGATGTGACTAATGAGGTTTTGAAAGAGTTAAACTGTTCTTTGGTTTTGTTTGGCGAACCTCATTCTTAAGTGAAGGAAGAGGGAAGAAGGAAGAAGGAAGAGGGAAGAGGGAAGAAGGAAGAAGGAAGAAGAAGGAAAAATTTTGCGTTGTCTGAGTTTTAAGTTTTTGATATGTCTGTGCCTTTTCCTTCCACTGCCATATCACCTAACACCTACTACCTATTTTTTTATTCTTTTTTCACGCTTGGTATAACACCTACTACTTAATACCTAATACCTAATTCTGTGCAACCTCGCTTCAATAATGAATAATGAATAATGAATAATTACCTCTCCTTGAAAAGAAGAGGATTGACAAAGAGATGAAAATTTTTCTTTATTATCCCCGATCAAGGGGAGGCTTTAAACCACAATTTTTCGGTAAAAGTAAAATTGGTATAAGTATATATATCTACAAAAATTATTAGAACTGCGAATTAAATAATTTCCGGAAAACAACATAAGCAAAATGTAGTGCTATTTAAGGACAATAAATCAAGTATTTAAACTTTTCAAGATTTTCTAACTATGGGGGCATTTAAAAAATTAATACTGACTCAAATTTAAGAAATAAAGGAAGAATAGTAATGCAGAAATTTAGTAATAATACTCCCAAAATGTTTTCTAAACCTCAAGTTGGTGTAGTCGATGAAAAGATTACTTTTGATGAACCTGGAAGAGTTAAATTCAAAGCTACATATTGGCCTGCTATGCTTTTTAGAGGTTACAGCATGACTCTTGAACCTGGTGAAGAAGTTGCAGTTATCGGTCGTCAGGGAATTACATTATTCGTACGCCCTTTTTAGGAGTGGGGGGGGTGTGGGGAGTGAGGGAGTGGGTAGGGACATTGCATGCAAGGTCTCTACTAAGAGGGAACTCACTCCTACTGCTCCTGAGAGGAGAAGTAAATATCAGAATAATTAATGCGCTCCTAGGGTGCTAATTGTCAAAAATACAATTTGGCTGATGTTCCTTTGACAAAAAGAGAATTTTTGACCTAAAAACTGGTATTAAAGCCATTCATTCTGATTCCTGACTCCTAAAAAATCACCTATTTATTTGTAGCAAATATTTATCAGACTTGTTATTAAACTTGTCGTTGTACAGCCAATAAAGTAATATCATCAAACTGTGTGGCACTACCAGTATGATTTAAAACACTAGTAGATATTTCTTTGAGTAAACCTTCCGCCGAAGCTGCTTTTTTCTCCACAAGTAACCGCAATTTTTCATTGGTAAAAAATTCACCTTTACCATTACGAGCTTCTGGTACTCCGTCTGTGTAACCCAACAAAATTTCACCAACTTCTAAGTGAGTTTGTTCAATTTGAAATTTCATATCGGGCAACATTCCAACTGCTGGACCTGTAGAATTTAACTCCTCCTTGATTTCTCCTGTAGCACTAATAATAAATAGTGGTTCATGACCACCATTAATATAAGTAATTTTACCATTATTTATGTCTAAAACCCCAAAGAAAAGTGTGGCAAACATTCCCACTTCGCCATGATTTTTCGCAATATAATTATTAGTCAAACATACAGCTTTCAAAGCATGATAGCAATCTTCAGTAGCTAGACCTCTATCTAAATACAACTTATCTTTTTCACTTCCTAAATCCTCATTCATTTCTTCAAAATAATTTTGACCAGAAAAAACTCTAATTAAGCTGCGGAACAAACTCATAAATAATGCTGCTCCTACTCCTTTATCACAAACATCAGCAATTACTAATCCTACGGTATGATTAGAAAGTTCAAATACATCATAAAAATCACCAGCAACTTGTCTAGCTGGTTGAAAGAAACTCGCAATTTCCCAACCATTTTGTTGCGAAATTTGAGCAGGCAGAAAATTTTTTTGCATCTGATGACCTTGCTCTAATTCATAATTGAGAGCTTGAGAATAAGTTTTTACTTTTTCTAGACTTTCCTGTAAAGCTGCTTCAGCTTTTTTCCGCTCACTAATCGCCTCATAAATTTTCATAAACATTAATTCAAAGGCATTAATTACTTCTCCTAATTCATCTTGTCTTTGGAGAGAAATTGAGCTAAATGCAGGTGGTTCTTGATCGTTATATATTGCTTCTCCTGCTTGATTCAAATCGCTTCTTAATAGTAGAATAGGATTAATTATAATTGGTTCTAAACATAGCCAAACTGTAATTGTCAAAAACAGAGATATGATAATAACTAAACCAATAATTCGAGAAATATAAGCCAGTAATTCTGGTCTGAGATTAGAACAATCATGGCGAATAATAATACTATAGTCTGTTTGCATATCTTTTCCATACCAAATTAAGTCATCATAACGATAAACATTACTACTGGTGGAAAAGAAGAGTTTTTTGGAATTATTTACTTCAGAAAGTGACAATTCTGGAAACTCACCAAATGTACCTACTTTTTGTTTGTTAGTATCATAAACGGCACCTCCTAAAATGGTAGGATGATGTTGCATAAGTTCTGATAAATGATTAACAAGCTCTGTATTTGAGGCATTAGGATAAGTAATCAAAATCCAAGCAACTTTCCCAGAAGACATTTGCTTAATTTGAGATAGAAGTTCTTTTTCTCTTCTCTTGAGAGAAGGGATTAAAAGAATAGCTTCAATGACAATAATGCTAGTAAAAACACATAACACTACACGACGAGACAATTTTGATTTTAGTCGGTCATTAATTGACTGAGCTAACTTTTGAATGCCAGATAGTTTGCTATTCTGCTTATTTTTATTCATCTCAATTTCGGTTTGATAACTTGAATTATTTGAGAACATATATTCTGCCCTTTATTATATATATTATTTGACTGCTTGACTCTAAAATCTCATACTTTATTCATTTATTTTATTTTAGGGAGTAGGGAGTAGGGAGTAGAAAATAAGAAAAACAACTGTACCTTATTAACTTGAGAAACGCTATATCTAAAAATACTCACTATAAATTATGTTCTTTATATATTTTTTTTAACAATTATTGTGATTTTATGTATACAAAAATTTAATTTTTCTCTCTGAAACTGTACAAATTTATTCACGATCAAATCTACTTTAAATAATATCATGTCCGGATAATTAGTGATAAAAAACTTTCTCCTTTTCCTCCTCTTTATTCTTTCTTATTGCTTCTTTCTTATCTCCTGACTCCTGAGGAATGACTCTTGACTCCTCCGTCGTTATAAGTATTCAACCGGACATGATATAACTTGATTTTTGTATTGTTTTGGAGTAGTACCTGTAAGTTGATGAAATATTTTAGTTAAGTGACTTTGATGAGAAAAACCACATTGAAAAGCAATTTCTGTAATGCTGATATTTTGCTGTTTCAATAATTTTTTTGCCAGTTCTACTCTTTGGTGAATCACATATTGATAGGGAGTAATACCCATTGATTGCTTGAATAACCGGGAAAAATGATATTGACTCATACCAACTACAGCAGCAATTCTAGTTAGTTTTAAATCTCGGTCTAAATGTTCATTAATATATTCAATTGCTTGGCGAAGTCTATATTTTGATAATCCTCCTCGGTACTCATTAACTTCTAAACTCATAGTGGAATATTCGCGGACTAAGTGAACTGCTAATGAATATGCTAATGACTCTGCATATAACCTACCTGCTACTCCTCCTGATTCTAGTTCCCCTAGTAACAGCAACCCGACCTGGCGAATAAATGGATCGCGCAGAGTAAATCTGTCTACGAGTTCAATTCGCTGGGGGTCTACTTCTGCTACTTCAGTCGCCACTTTTTCCATGAGGGAAGGTGCTAAATATATATATAACAAGTCTGGGTTTCCTTGAATATGCCATTGGGAAACTTCTCCACTGGGCACAACAGTTATATCTCCAGGCACTATTCTCCTCCGGTCGTATTTTCCTTTTAGCGATCGCTCTATATGACAAGGATAGTCTAAATGAATTATCAGTAGTTCTTCTGGTATAGCAGGTAAGGAAAATTTACTTTCTGCTGCGGAATAGTATAGACGTTGTAGCAGAATACCCTGCCAATTATTCTGTTTACTTGATATCAACAGTTTGCTAGATTCTGGTTGGTCTGGTATTTTTGATGATTGAGGAATTACATTAGATTGTGGTATCATATTTTTTGCTTGTGATTTTTTGTATAGCAGAAGGAAGAAGAAGGAAGAAGGAAGAAGGAAGAAGGAAAAATTTTGCGTTGTCTAAGTTTTAAGCTTTTGATATGTCCGCACCCTTTCCTTATATTGGTGGCTGAGAAAATAGCGATCGAAAAGATTGATAATTTTGTCTCCCTATTACAGTGCTATTAGTAGGGTGTGTTAGCGGTAACGTAACACACCAAAATCCCATATCTATTGTCAGTGCGTAAGTCCTGAAGATTGATAATTTTGCCTTCCTATTCCAGTAAAGTACTGATAACGCAGTTCCTCTGTAATATAGAATCTGGTTATATAATATATGTTGATAATTCTATAATTACTTGAATATTCAATCTTCCCTACTCCCTCACTCCCCCACTCCCCTACTCCCAACTATATAATTAAGTATTAACCGGATTTGATATCAGAGGTTAACTGAATTGACTTTAGCTTTGTATTAGCAATACACTGAGTGCTAATTGCCATATAGTACATAAAATTAATTAAATATGAAGTTCATTTCAATACAAGAATGGATTGATTATCATCAAGCAATAGAATAATTATGTAGGACGATCGCACGTTGAGAGCGACTAATCAGACCATCTCTTTCTAAGCGTTTGAGGGCACGAGATAGAGTTTCTGGGGTCAACCCTAACTCAGCAGCTATTTCTTTGAGAGGTCTATCTAAGTTGACAGATGCCTGGTTAGAAAGTCTAGCTATCTGGCATAAATATTGAAGCACTCGTTCGTGGGCAGTCTTGATATCCCGTAATTCTAGATGGTGTTGTAGGCATTGATTTTTTCTGACTAAAATTGCCATGAAATCTTGAGCTAAGTCGGGATAGCTATGCAAAGCTGCTAAAAAATGTTTCTTCGGATAAACCATTACTTGTGAGGCTGTTTCTGCGATCGCTGTATTGGTATATCTGCTAGAAAAAAGTGTTGTCTCGGCTAAAATATCTCCTGCTATAGCAGTACATAACCTAACTATTGTTCCACAACTTTTGTAGCGCACTATTTTGAGTCGCCCAGTTTTGACAATAAAGACTGCTTGAGCTGAGTCTCCCTGCCAGAATAGTTTTTGATCTTCTGACAACTCTCGCCTGGCGATCGTTTGACGTAAATCAGAAGGAAGGATATCTATATCTAAGAGCTTCGTCGGCACTTTTGCTTCTCCTGTCGAGTGAGATTTATCAGTTTTTTTTGGAACGATTATTCCAGAAACTACAAAGAAAATCACACAAATTTCAGCATTAGAAGTTTATTAAAGAATGTCATAACAGGGTATTTTCCAGTTGTGGACAATCTGATCCAAACTTCTATAAATTGATAATTGATGGTTATTTTTTGTTTATATAACTACCCTAGCAATAACAGAATGCTCAGTCAAGTATATTAGCTTTCATTCAAATAAGTTATTAATTATTGCCAGTTTAGAAGAAATTTATATACTATTAATCAAATTCTCATTATTAATTTATTTGTTTCTCATAAGGAGGGAGTAGGGAGTGGGGAGCAGGGGAGTCGGGGAGTCGGGGAGTCGGGGAGCGGGGGAGTTGGGGAGCGGGGGAGTCGGGGAGTAGAGGAGAAGTAAAAATAATCATAATTAGTATTAAGTTGACTCAAGTTAGCGAACTGACTCCTTCTTCAATACTTTCTTCTCCTGACTCCTGACTCCTGACTCCTGACTCCTTCTTCAATGTTACCAGATTTAATATCATTATCCGGATGTGAGACCGGGGAATTTAGAAATAGAATAGGGAAAATATCAGGAACGGGCAAGATGCTCATTCCACTTCCACTTCCACAAAACTATTAAAATCCCAAGCGCATTTATGCAACACCCTGACTCCTTCTTCAATACTTTCTTCTCCTGACTCCTGACTCCTGACTCCTGATTCCTTCTTCAATATTCCAACTTTTCCATCGGTGCAGTCTTAGGGTCAATAATTTTTTTACTCTTACCAAATTTGATACCTAAACTCAGTTTTTTCCCCCCACCAAAAACATTAGTTACCTGTCCTACTCCAAAACTTTTGTGCATCACCTTCTCGCCTACTTGCCAATTTTCTCCTTGATTATTTGCCGATTTTTTGACAGTAGAATTTTTAGTATTTTTGCTTTGACGGCGCGAACGATAAATCACCTTTTTCATCCCATTAGTATTAATCAAATCTTCTGGTAACTCAGCCAAAAATTGAGATGGAACTGCCACATCTCGCGCTCCCCAAAACTGTCGCCTTTCAGTAGCATAAGAAATAAATAATTGTTCCTGCGCCCTCGTAATTCCTACATAACAAAGTCGCCTTTCCTCTTCCAAAGACAAAGGGTCATTTTTACTGCGAAAATGAGGTAATAAACCCTCTTCCAAACCAACCATAAAAACCACCGGAAATTCCAAACCTTTAGCCGAATGTAAAGTCATTAACGATACAGCTTCCTGCCCATCTTGTAGATTATCTAAATCTGAAGCTAGAGAAGCATTTGCCAAAAAACCTCCTAAACTTGTATCCTCATTATCCTCTTGAAATTGAGCAACAGCACTACATAATTCCCCTAAATTTGCCAGTCGATTATCTGCTTCTTCCGTACCCTTTTTTTTCAACTCTTCAATATAACCAGAAGTCTCCAAAATTCCTTCAACAATTTCAACCGCCGTCAGATTTTCTACTTCATTTTGCCAATTCTTAATTATCTCAGCAAATCTATTCACAGCTTTTGCAGAACGCCCTGCCAAAGTATTAACAGAAGTTTCATCATTAATAATTTCCCACAAAGGTATTCCCATCTCCAAAGAAGCATTTACCAAAGTATCAATAGTCGCCTTACCAATACCTCTTCTCGGAGTATTAATAATTCTGAGCAAACTAACAGTATCAGCCGGATTAGCAATGACCCGTAAATAAGCCAAAGAATCCTTAATTTCCTTCCGGTCATAAAATTTCAATCCGCCAATTATTACATATTTAATATCGTAATGAATCAAAGCTTCTTCCAGAGCGCGTGACTGAGAATTAGTCCGATAAAGTACAGCAAAACTCCCTAAATCTAACTCTGGGTTTTGGTCTGTAATTTCCTGAATTTTACTACAAACAAATTCCGCTTCTTCTAACTCACTTTCCGCCTCATAACAATAAATTTCTTCCCCTAAACCTCTCGTTGGTTTGAGAATTTTATCAATACGTTGAGTATTATTTTCAATCAACTTATTCGCCACTTCCAGAATATTTTCCCGCGACCGATAATTTTCCTGCAACTTAATCATTGTCCGGGTATCTTCATCCGCCAAACCATCACCAAAATCATGTTGAAAATCTAGCAAAATTGTATAATCTGCCATGCGGAAAGAATAAATAGATTGGTCTACATCTCCCACTACAAAAACAGAACGATTTTCCCATTTATTAAAATATTTAGGGTCTTCACCATTAGTTGCTAAAAATCTAATAAAGTTATATTGAGTCCGATTAGTATCTTGATATTCATCTACTAAAATATGGTTAAAATGTTTATGCCAATATGCCAATACTTGTTCATTTTGCCGAAATAATTCTACAGGTATTCTGATTAAATCGTCAAAATCAAGAGCATTATTAGCTGCCAAATTATCTTGATAAATACCATAAACTTCAGCAATTACTCGCCCCCGATAATCTGGTTCTGACCTTTGATATTCTAGAGGCGACATTCCCTTGTTTTTAGCATTACCAATAGCATATCTAACCGAACGTGGTTCAAATCTTTTGTCATCTAAATTGAGCTGTTTAGTAACAATTTGCTTAATCAAAGTTTGAGCATCACTTTCATCAAAAATAGAAAAATTTTTATCCCAACGACGTTTTTTTTCATCCTGATATTTGTTAATATCAAAACGCAGAATACGAGCGCAAAGACTATGAAAAGTTCCCATCCATAAATGCTTAGTGATATTTTTGTAAACCTGCGATCGCAACTTAGTCTGTTCTTCCAGTGTTAATGCTGAGAATGGTTTACCATATTTTGCTTCTGCTTGTTGCCCAGCAAATAGTTTCTCGATCCGCTCCTTCATTTCCCGCGCAGCTTTATTTGTAAATGTCACCGCCAGAATATTTTCTGGATGTACCCGATGATGACGTATTAGATGGGCCACGCGATAGGTGAGCGCTCTAGTTTTGCCAGAACCAGCTCCTGCCACAACTAGCATTGGTCCGCAGAAATGTTGTACTGCTTGGCGTTGCGATAAATTTAGTTGAGAGAGAAAGTCAGTAGTTTGCATAGTTGGATGGGTAGTCCTAAAGATGTAAGGATATTGGTTAGTATATCCCTTGAATTGTCAGGAGGTAAGCCACAAAAATCATTACTTATTTACCACTACCCACAATTTCAGTAAAAATAAGCAATAATTCATCCTACATCCTAGCGTTAAAGGTTCGACCATTGTTCTTGTAAATGTTCTGCATAAAGAGCAGTTGTGCTCCCAGAATTTTCTAAAAGTTCTTCCAGAGTTATGGTCTGCTACTGTAGGTAATAAAACACCAACTGCAAGCGATAGGGGTATCCCCCCAGAAGGGTAATAACCAGAAGGGTAATAAGTTGCTGGAAGGGAATGACTTTATAGCAATGAGCGCTGGTATATTTACAAATTGTAGTAGGGGCAAAAGAGCTAGAAGTCTTATATGATTCCTACGGAATGCTTGCGCAAACGGCAATTTATTCCCCCTGTTCCCTGTTAAGTGTTGCCTGTTCCCTGCGCACAGCGCTATAAACCTTTTTTTTACCTTTTAACCTAAATTTAATTCAGTAAAGTTTTATGTAGTAAACTTGACGAATTGATGTTTGGTTTGAGTAATATCGAGAATGAAAAAGTTAGTTTCAGGTTTTGACTATGAATCAAATCAACAATGGTTTTACATCTGTAACCAAATCAATCTTTGCTCTTTTGTTAATCGTTTCTGTTGTATTTGGTTTTGCTAACAATGCTTTTGCTTTAGATGTAAAAGCCGGACCGATTTGGAACAATGATGATGCTAAAGCTAAATGTCCTGTAGCTGCTCAAGTTTATGATGCTGAATGGAATGGTCAGTGGACAACAACCGTATGGGGAGAAATGTCTGTTTGTGGAACTGATCTATCTTATATACCACCAATGAGTGGAAATGTCTTTGCTGGTCCTATTTGGAATCAGGACGATGCTGAGTTCAAATGTCCTGTAGCTGCTTTTGCCGCCGAAAAATCTTGGAATGGCCAATGGGCAACAATTATACCAGGAAAGATGTCTGTTTGTGGACTTTCTTAAGTCTTGACTAACAACTAAGCGATCGCTGCTCTCGTAGATTGGGTTTCGTTTACTCAACCCAATCTAAATTGTATTATTGGAGTTGCGCAGCAAAACGCACCCTACTCAAGTTTGACATTTCTGGAATTTCCTAAAAAAGCGATCGCTCTTACTCATCACTGATTAATTAACCACTTGCTAGAAATTTGTAATCTTGGGAACAACTCACCTGCCAAGTTTCATCGCCGACTACTTCTAAAACTTGTTGGTGATATTGTAACAAAGTCAGGCGGTGCCCCACACTAATGTAAGTAGTATAAAATTAGCTGTGTCAGTCTAGTAGGGTGCGTTTTCGGCTAAGATCCGACACGTTTGCGTTAGCGAAGCTCCTCTGTAAGAGGCAGCAGTCCGTCAGGAAAACGCTGCGCGACATGAAAATGAAATGTAACGCACCGCAGTCCAAATAACAATCAATTCAAAACTCCCATAAAAAACAGACGAAATAACTCACAAGAGAGACTTGCCCGATTCCGGGACGGATCGCTGCGCGAATCGCCTTCTAGGTGAACCAATCCCATCTTTTGCAACTGATAAGCAAGGGATAGTCTTATTTCTATAGGTTTGGGGTTGTTCACAATTTCAGTAAAGATAGTCTAGTAGGGTGCGTTAATGAAATGTAATGCACCGCAGTTGTAGTAGAATGACACATATAAAAAGGTGCGTGACGACGGATTGTTAAATGCCTTTGAAAGTCTAAATTTTAGCCGTCTGACACACCCGACAAGTTTTGCTGTCGCCGACATGAAAATGAAATGTAACGCACCGCAGTTGTAGTAGAATGACACATATAAAAAGGTGCGTGACGACGGATTGTTAAATGCCTTTGACAGTCTAAATTTTAGCCGTCTGACACACCCGACAAGTTTTGCTGTCGCCGACATAAAAATGAAATGTAACGCACCGCAGTCCAAATAACAATCAATTCAAAACTCCCATAAAAAACAGACGAAATAACTCACAAGACAGACACGCTCGATCGCTTTCCAAATGAACCAACCCCATGTTTTGCAACTGATAACCAAGAGATACTTTTATTTCTATGGGTTTGGAGTTGTTCACAATTTCAGTAAAAATAGGCAATAATTCATAGTAGCGTTGCAGATTCCACCATTGTTGTTGTAAATGTTCTGCATAAAGAGCAGTTGCGGTATCATAATTTTCTAAAAGTTCTTCTACAGTTATGGTCTGTTGGTATAGGTGATAAAATGCTAACTGCAAGCGATAGGGATGTCCTCCCAGAAGAGTCATCAGTTGCTCGATTTGTGCTTCGGTTATTTCTTGTTCCCACCGCTGTGCTAGGTCTTGCACCTGAGCTTGGGTAAATTCAGGTAAATTGATGACTAACCCAGTATTTAACAGAGAGGGATTAATTGAAGAAGACATCATAATTTCTGTAGAATGAACTGTCACCAGTCGCAGTTTGTGCCAAGGATGACTGTCTGCCACCCCTGCTTTAGCTTGCTCAGACCAGGTTCGCAGAAGTTGGACAAATTCACCAGCAATGTTGGGGTAGGCAAAAAGCTGATTGAGTTCATCAATAGCGATTACGAGAGGGCGATCGAGGTTGGCTAAGATCATATCATTGAAATAGTCAGTAGCGGTTGATTTGCTACCCAGGGAATTATCCCAAAAGTCGGCTATCTGGTTGGGAAATTCTAATTCCTTGCTAACTCTAGCACAGAACCATTGTAGGAAGCGTTCTAGGTCTTGTAAAATCTCAGCATCAGTGAGTTGTAAGTTCAGGGAAACAGTTTGATACCCCAGGGATTTAGCATAAGCAATGATGCGACTCATTAGGGAGGTTTTGCCCATTTGCTTGGGAGCGCGGATGTTTAGTGGTGTACCTGGTTGTTGAATGCTTTCGTAACAAAGGGATTCAATAATGGGACGGTCTATGTAAAAGACTGAATCTAGAGGCATCTGTCCTCCCGGTGCTGTTGGTGGACGAGGTTGCAGATCGTCTTGTGGTTGAACCATTTTTTTTGTTTGGAGGGTGTTGTGGCGATCGCCTTTCAGAATCTCGAAAGGATAATTCCAGGCTAGCTCAAGCTCCGAGCAAGTTTCAGCAAGGGGTATTGAGTTAATCTCGGCCAGATTATCTTGATTCGACTTCAGGTAGAGATAGTCGTCCTCTGTCAAGGTCAGATTAAAGGCGTCGAAACAGGACTTTAAGGTTCGCTTATCAACTCCTGACGAGCGGATAAAGATTTTGCTGAGGGTATTGGGGGTTAAGCCTGTTTCTTTACTGATAAATTCCAGGGTGTATCGCTTATTTTGGTTAATTTCTGCCTCGCTTTTGGCTTGAATAAGTTTATTTGAGCCTTCTTCCGTAAGTTTTACGCCGCGTCGCCGTGTATACTTGCTCATTATATATATGTAATAAAAAAAGGTTAATAAAAGGTTTTTTGAGACTTAGCTCTATATGGTAGTCGGTAAAGGTAGATTAAACGCCTACTATACTGTTACTGAAATAATTGCAATGTACCACTATCCTCTATATTAGATACTCAACCGTAAATTACCGGACATAGGGAACTCAGATTGTACATACTCAACCGTAAATTACTTGACAATATTGGCACTCAGGTTTTGTGTAAATATGTTAAGGTTGCGGAACCTGAAGTAAAGTTTTTAACTTTGGGGTTTTTCCCAAGATCAGGAAATTTATCCAAAGTTAAGCAAATCGCTTCACGAATGTTTACGAAGTCCTTAACTTTTCGATTTCTGAAACCGAGATGGGAACTGGCTTTGGGACTAAAATCTTAACTTTCTTCTTAAAATTGCAAACTTTGGTGGCGTTGACGATATAAATGACGGTATAAATAACGTAATCAGGACTTACGCAGTACCGCTATATATCCTGTATTATTTAGTGATTATTTCAGATATTTCCAGTACATTTAGTGCGTTTGCGTAAGTCCTGGTAATCTATCTATCATTCTTTCGACAGGAGACTTCAATAATGGAAGTTTGGGAACGACTAATCAAAGTCCCTAATGTAGCCCTCTTGTTATGGTAAGTGCGATCGCTCTTGTAGGGTGCGTTACGCTTCGCTAACACACCCTACAGATTCTATTCATCCCAAATTCCTTGGGGTATTTCTGGACTTCCATCCCTGCCCCAATTTGCCGGATAAATTCCCTGAGCAATAAACCGATGAATACTGGAAAATTGCCAATCTTGGGGATTTGTACATAAACCATGTCGAACAGGATTATAATGAATATAATCACAATGGAGAGCAAAATCTCGCTCATCTCTAATCAAATGTTCCCAAAAACGACGCTGCCAAAGATTGCTTTCTTTTCGCTTTTGTCGTGACAGAGAAATTTCTCGATTAATAGCTATTTCTTGCCCATAATGTTTGGTAACATAGGTTTTAATTAGTCTCAATCTCATGGAAAAATCCTGATCATTGGGTGGCAAACTCCACAGACAATGAAAATGCTCTGGTAGCAAAACAAAAGCATCAATAGAAAAAGGATATTTCTCTCTTACCCTTTCGATCGCTTCTCTGAGAGCTTTTCTACCAACTTCACCACACAGCCAAGTTTCTCTTTGATAAGTGACTTGAGTGATAAAATATGTTCCACCAGAAATATTAGGTCTTCTATAATTAGGCATTACAATCAGTATGGTATTTATTTTAAATTTGTATTAGGGATGGTGCGTTACGCTGTCGCTAACGCACCCTACCAGTGTATTATTGTAGGGTGCGTTAGACGGCCACAATTACTTGCTCTCACTCATTGATTTAACAATCCGTCGTAACGCACCATTTTAGATTTATCAATCCACTACGGATTTTCTTCATCCCAAATTTATTGGGGGATTTTTGAACTTTCCTAAAAAAGCGATCGCTACTGTTGTAGGGTGCGTTACATTTGATTAACGCACTGCCTATCCCAAATCTTTCGTTGCGTTACGCTACTGGAGTGACACTTTCGGTGCGTTACGCTGCCGCTAACGCACCCTACGTTCTGGAATTTTCTCTGAAGAATTTTGGATAATAGATGATCGTATTTATGATCCAGATAATGACAGCAAAACTCAAATAGTGTCTTTGCGTAAGTCCTGATATATATTAACAGCGTTGCTGATCTGAGGTATGATATCTTGTCCGGATAAGAGGGCAAGCAAAATACTTTCTCCTTCTACTCTTGTTTCTTATTCTTTCTTGCCTCCTGACTCGGTCCTCGCCTCCTGGGAGGGGCGTGCGGGTGGGTTGACTCCTAAGTAATTAGGATTAATATCATACACTTGCTTCAGCAACGCCATATTAACAAATAGGTTGCTTTCCTGGTTTCACAGCATGAATATACTCACTTCCAGAATTAGGCCAGCCGCGACGATAAGCTGCTAACTCTGGTTTTCCCCATCCTAACTGTAGTAACATTTCCAGAAAATTAGATTTTTCCCACTTCAACATATTTGCCCATTCTGTACGTTGAGCGATCGCTTCTACTTCTTGTATTTCTATTTTACGAAAGTCTCTACCACTACCCACACTTAAATATAAGTCCATTCCCATTGTCACCTGATTCCAGAAATTTAATACAGAAACCTTTGCTGCCCGCAAAATTTCTAGATCGCTCAATAACGCAATTAATTGTTCATGCACTACAGGAAAACTAATAGTCTTATCATTAACTGTTACCTGTCGCCAAACTATACCAGAAACCAAATATTCTGTTTGATAGCGATGAACAGCAGCTTTAAAATCTTGATATGCAGTAAACTTTTGGAAAGCCTCTGGTTTGAGAAAATGGTCAACTACTGGGTTTCCCGTGCGGGGAGTTGCTGCCAAATTCAGGCGCTGGCCTTGCAGACAAGCTTGGCGCTCTTCAGCTAGGATATCTATTAGCTCTATAGTGCTGTAGACCTTTGACATGAGGACATATTATAGTCGGGATTACATAAAATATCTTCATTGTGACATATTTTGGGCTAAAGCAAGGTAGATATCTGGTTAAGGTAGATATCTAATTCAAGAAGGAGTAGGAAATAGGCGACAAGTCTAATGAATAAGAGTACTAGCTCATCTAAACTAAAATTGTGAGTAAAACCCAACGCTACGATCCCCCCCAACCCCCCTTTCCAAGGGGGGAGAGGTCTATATTTTCTAAAATTTACCCACATTTTCAAGCTAGACGAGCTAGTACAATAATTAATTTGATTTTTTATTATCAGATATGTCTATTAGTCATAATAAAAATATTCTGTTTCGATCTCCCCAGTCCTCCCTTGAGAAAAGGGGAAGTTATACCAATTTAATAAAGTTATCGCATAAGTCTTAATTCTTAAGCCCCCCTTGGAAAGGGGGGTTTGGGGGGATCTAAGATTTATTATGGTTGTCTAATTGGACACGATCTCAAAGAGGCATCCAAGTCAAATCTAGAAATTACCCAAGCTTATTTATTACCAAAAAATTGTGGTTATCAAGCCTCCCCTTTTAAGGGGATAAAATAAAGAGAATATTCCAGATTTCAATCCCAATGCTTTCCTACGGAATGCTGCGCAAACAGCTAGAGGTACTGATAACTGTTAGCGTAGCTCCGACCATAGGAGGCTAACTGATAACTGAAATGACTCTACCTGTATTAAGCTGACTGACTCTCGACCATTTGATTTTCCTGTCGGAGATAAGCTTCAATAAATGAGTCTAGCTCGCCATTCATCACATCCGTAATAGCAGTAGTTTCTTTCTGAGTCCGTAAATCTTTTACCATTTGATAAGGATGGAAAACATAGTTACGAATTTGATTACCCCATGCTGCCTCTACCATATCACCCCGAATTTCACCAATTTCTTGAGCGCGTTGCTCTTTGGCAATTATCAGTAACCTAGCTTTGAGTAATGCTAAGGCTTTTTCCTTATTTTGTAACTGACTGCGTTCTTGGGTACAACGCACAGCTAAACCTGTAGGAATATGAACAATTCGCACCGCTGTTTCAACCTTGTTGACGTTTTGACCGCCCTTACCACCAGACCGAGAAGTAGTAATTTCCAAATCTTTTTCTGGAATTTCCAACTCTACAGAATGATCTAGCACAGGCATCACTTCCACTCCCGCAAAACTGGTTTGCCGTTTGCCATTAGCATTAAAAGGTGAAATTCTGACTAAGCGGTGAGTACCTTTTTCTGCTTTCAGATAACCGTAAGCATAGCGCCCGATAATTTCCAGAGTTGCAGACTTAATACCTGCTTCATCTCCTTCAGAAATTTCTGCTAACTGTACCTTATAGTTATGGCTTTCTCCCCACCGGGTATACATCCGCAGCAACATTTCTGCCCAGTCTTGAGCGTCTGTACCTCCAGCACCAGCATTAATAGTAATAACTGCGCCATTTTGGTCGTAGAGACCAGATAATAGTTGCTGTAGTTCCCACCGATCTAACTCCTGGTTGAGACCAGAGATAGTTGCTTGAGCTTCCTCTAATAAAGACTCATCTGTCTCCAGCTCCAATAACTCAAAGATCGCTCTAGTATCTTCTAGATTATTTTCCCATTGCTGATATTGCTGTAGATGGGATTTGAGGTCATTAAGCTCTTGCAGAGTATTTTGTGCCGTTGTTTGGTCATCCCAAAATTCCGGTTGAGCTGCAACTTGCTCTAAATCTTGGATTTTTGCTTTTAGTGCCGGAACGTCAAAGATAGTCCTGGGTTTTTCCCAGACGAGAGGACAAATTTTCAATTTCTCGTTTAATGTCTAATACTTCCATGGCGATCGCCTCCTTTCAATAGTCAGTTCAGTAGTAGACTGACACAGCTAAAATGGTGCAATAAGTGTAGGTTGGGTTGAGAGAAGTTAGCGCTAGCTTATCCGTTAGGATCAACCCAACAGTACTAAGCTTTTGTTGGGTTTCCCTTCGGGAAGCTCCGCTAACACTGCCGTACCGCTACTTGGTGTGCAAGCTACAACCCAACCTACATTTTTAGGCGTGTCAGTTCAGTAGGGTGTGTTAGCGGTAGCGTAACACACCAAAACCCTATATCTATTGTCAGTGCGTAAGTCCTGTTACACACAAACCACTATAAAAATAAACTATACAATAAAACCCGGTTTATTTCAGTGCTGGGTTTAGCACTAATACCGGGTTTGGCAAATTTTGGTATCGCTTTTGCTTGCTTTTCGTCCATCAAAAGAGGACTATACCTAAACTTACTGAAAAGCTGATAGCTATAGAAAGGGAAAGAGTTGCTTAGGACTTATGGGGATGATTAACCTCAGACAGGGAAATTTTTTTCCCACCGTTCCCTATTCCCTATTCCCTATTCTCTGATGTATAAATTAGTCGCGACTATTAATAGCTATCAAAAGTCGCAGAATAAAAATGAATAGGTTGATGTAAGTTAAGTACATCGAGAGAGCTGCGGGAATATACTGATCGTCGCGATAAGTACGAGGCAAGATGTAAAAATCTACCACTGCAGCGCCAGCAAATAGAAATACACCTATGCCAGAAATACCTATTTCTAACCAACTTGGAGTATAAACACCGAAAAAGCTAAAAATAACTTGGCCCACAACTGCTACTAATAAAGCAATTATTCCCAAGCTGACAGTTTTAGTCAAGGCCATGCCATCTTCTTCAGATAGATTTGAGCCTATTTGACGAGCTGCTATAAAGGTGACACCACAACCGAGGGCAGCAAAACCTACTCCCCCAATACCTACTCCTTGGGTACTTAAAGCCACAAATACTAAACCACTCAGAGTATAGCCGGATAACAAGCTGTAAGTAGCTAATAAAGGTAGGGCTACGTTATTATTGCCTCTTTCCGCAATTCCACGGGCAATAAAAAATAATGCTAATTCGCCAATAAGTGCTACCCAGAATGTGGTCATAAATAGACCAGGGTTAGACTGCAGCACTTGTAGGCCACCAAAAGCACCTACTGCTGTGAGAATTAGGCCACCACCTACAAAAGGTAGAGCATTAGAAATCACGTTAGGGCCAACTAGGTTTTGACTTTGAGCCTCACGAATTGCTTGACGAAAATTGCTGGTATTAGCCATAAGAGTTTTCCTTAATTACAAAAAAGGACTTTTATCAAGAAAGGAGTCAGGAACTAGGAGTCAGGAGTCAGAGTTGAATTTCAGATCCTCACTCATTAATTTTGTGCCCTAGTATTGTACGTTGCCAATTCCAAGCCTCCTCTACTTTGACCTGACTTTTTATATCTACATAATTATTGTGACATTTTAGTTAGATTTTTGCATATAGCATATTATATTTATTTATGTCAGTGATATGACGCACACTTCACAATAAATTGTTATATTTTATGAAAATGCAATTTAGCTTAGTAAAAAATACTTAGTAACATCACTCAGTTGTGTAGACTAATTACTTATAATTGGCTTGAAATCTATATAAGGCTTTTTTTCATCATTTTCCATATATATGAAATATGTAAAATCAATTAACTACATATATTTACGACTATTGTTCTAATTGTTAATACTGTTATATATATGATAAAAAATACTTTAATTCCGTAAATATCTCTGGTGAAATAAGATTGAATTAGGGTGAAATTAGTAGTAGAGTTTTTCAAGATTCAGTAAAGTCTCGCAAAAAGGCTTGCAACACTTAAGTAGGATTGGTTAGATTATATTTGTGAGGGCAAGAGAGGTTCACAAACCGCTAAAACTACTGAGAAGTATCAATCTTCAAGTTAAAGTAAACTAATTATTAAACTCATACTCACACCATCAACTCATATAGTATCCGGATAATTAGTTATTGTATGATGAAAGGAGTCAGGAGTCAGGAGTCAGGAGTCAGGAGGAAGAAAGGATGAGAGTTGGAATTATCTGTGGATATTCCGGCATTTTATGTCTGCATTGAATGGAAGTAGAAAGTGTGATAACTGTATAACCTGATTTTATATTAAATATTGAAGTGTGGATAGAATTATAAACATATACTACATAACCGGATTCTATATCACACACATAAATTATGAATTACTAGGTGTTTTAACCATGAAAAATCTATTAAAGTACCCATTCGCATTGTCCGCAGCTACTGTTTTCGGTAGACCTAACTCCTAAGTAATTAGGATTAATATCATACACCTGCTTCAGTAACACCAAAAAAAATATCTGTGAAATAAACTCTCAGAGCGATCGCTAGTTCATTAGCGGTCGTTGATCATTTGTAGGAGCGTTGTATGCAATGCTCCTACTATGTATAGCAGAAATAAGAAGGAAGAAGGAAAAATCTTGGATTGTCTAAGTTTTAAGCTTTTAATATTTCCTCACCTTTCTTTCGACTGCTATATTACAGGACTTACGCATAAGGTAGGAAAGACTAAAATTTGAGATTGCTTTCCGTTCCGGACTGCTGCGCAAACCCTGTCGGTCGCTTCGGACGAAAATACGTTCCAGGTGCGTAAGTCCTATTTATTAATTAACTGCGATCGCTCGACTGTCTGTTAATTGTTGGTAACATCTTCCATAGACGACCAATCATCAAAAAACTAGCCAGGATAATTAAAGAAGTAGGTCCGCCATCGTTAATGTTAGGCACAGGAGTAGTAGAAGTACTCACAAAGAACACATTTTCAGAAATATTTTCAATTCCAGTGTTCGACTTGATAATATCCGACAACTGAAGACCACCTAACCAATCTGAAACCAAAACACCATCGCCTAACTCCCACTCAGCAAAGTGAGTATCATTTTCATACCAGAAGCGATCGCCATCTCGCAATCTTTCAAACTGGTCTTCTAAAATCGCTTCATTCAACTCCCCAATACTAGAATTTTGTAAATTATCTTCTGCCAACATTCCCACCCACAGGTCAATGTCGTCAACATCACTATAAACCGCCTCTAGTGATGCCACCAATTCTGGGTCAGATGAAATTTCACTAAAATTATCTTTCCTAGGTAAACCCAATACTTCTCTAACATCATTGTAGCGGGCCAAACCATGATCCCGCCCGCGCTGAATATTCAGAGCTACCAAATCTGTTCCATTTACTACTGGCCCTTGACTGGGAGGACCAAATAATAGACTCCGCAAATCATCAATTACTTTCGCATCTGTTTTCTGCTGTACTTGAGAGGCTAAACCACGCAATACAGGATCTATTCCTCCTTTGCTAGTAATACTATCTGGTCGGAAGAAAACTTCAGATAAGTTTAGTGGACCAAATTCTGTAGAGCTACCATCTTCATTCAAATGTTGTAGAGTAGGACTAACCATAGTATGTCCCAAACGAAAACCTGCTGTAGAAAATTCTGTACTGATATTAGGATTAACAGTTGAATCATAACCAGTATAAGGGTCGAGAGTCACGCCCAAAGCAGGCAAGAATTCGTCATAAGTAATTTTCTGGATTTGGGCCCCTACTATTTTACGCGCCCGTTGATAAATCTCCTCATCGCGAGCAATAGGGTCTAAAGGTAAGTCTGTATGAGTAGCTTCAATAATTTCAGCGATACGGTTATGCTCTCGTACAAAAAGAGTGTGTATTGAGGTTAAAGCTGAGTTTTCATTTGCTCGTACATCCCCTGCCACAAAAGTACTTGGACCTATTCTTCCATCCATCGCCATATGAGGTGCATTTGGATCGTTTCCTTGAGTTACCAGTAAATCTCCTGTGGAGTGAGTAGTCACATTCAATTTTCCACCGCTAAAGCTGCGTAAGAAGTCAGCACGTTCTTGGTCGCTACCATATACATTGCTGCCATCTATCCAAGCTGTAATTTCATTAAATTGCTGGCGGGGGTTAGTGAGGTCAGTGCCAGTATTTTCATCAAAGAGCGATCTAGTAACAGGAATCAATGAATCTCGTGCGAAAACAGGGTCGTCGTTAGGAATAGTAATGCTAATAGTTTCTTCTGTCTCGCTTTGTAGCTCGCTCAAAGTGATATCATGGTCAAGAAATTGTCCCCATAACCATGTATAATCACTTAAATTTCGGGGGTTTAGAATAGATTCTGATTGGTTAAACACAGTGTTACTAATAAATCTAGCATTCGGACCGTCAACTAATTCAGATATGCCATCTTCATAATTTGCTGGTGCTAAACGAAGCAAATTTTCACCAGTTCCACCATATTGAGGATGATCTAAGTTATTGTTACTACCGTCAAATGTACGAAAATTCATAGTTTCCACCTGTATTTTTCTCAACTACATCCTTATACTTCTACTTCTACTTCTACTTCTACTTTTCCCAAGCTTATGCAGTTTTTCCCAGTATGTTTGATTAAGATCTGCTGAATTACTTAATATTAAGCTGAATTACTTATATTAAGTTTTACCGATCGCTTTGTATAATGAATTTATCTGTAGAATTATATAGATTATTTTCTAAACCTTTGGTTATATGGCTTCTTATTTGGGTTGTATAGACAATATTTAGGTAATAAGGTCATATGCAATGCCATGTCCATAAGTTACTATTGCTAGAGATGAGGAAATTTTTGGAATTCTCCACAAAGGTTCCACTGGCAATCACATAGAACCCATTTAGTATCTTTGTCAGCGACCCGCATTTTTTTTGCTAGGAGTCAGGAGGGTTTAATCAGGAGTCAAGAGATGGACGGAAGGCATAAGGGAAAAGGTTGAAAAATATTCCCTATCTCCTTACCTCCCCATCTGATTTTTAACATAGGCTCAAATGGATTATATCCGCAAAATAATGTAAATATGTAGAAAGTCTGCTTCATAAAACCGACATAAAACGTCACATAGCGTGATATTTTAATGTTTACTTCCTGCTTTCCTACGGAATGCTACGCAAACCACCGGAACTGTCGGCAGCACTCCGTCCACAGGCATCAACGGTCAAGCCGACCGCATTTCTTAAATTAATACTTGCGTTC
>NZ_JAAHGM010000065.1:0-37974 GCF_010692625.1 Okeania sp. SIO2C2 | reverse complement strand
GTTTGCCTCTCTCCCTGCGCATTTACTAATCTAGCAACTCTACCTTTGCATGTCAACCCCTTTGAGCAAACTTTTTGATTTTTAGTAGAAATATAATCCTTACATCTCATGTCTGGAGAGGTTTTTGGCGTTAAAAAAAAATGTCAAAAAAAATTAATCAGAATGAAAATCATCTAATTTTTAGGATGAGGATGTCCCTGTTCTGTTTTATTTAGATCGAGAGTAAATTTTGAAGGCCGTATGCTTTACAGGGTGAGAAACAGTCAACTAAAATCCACCCATCACTAGACATATCTCACCTTTGGTCTAGTTTTTCTCTGGCCATACGTTCAATTACATCGCTTAAGCTATTTGCACCTAGTTCCATTTGTTTTTTCTCCAACCACTGTATAGCTGTCTCAGTCAAAGTCATAGTAAATCTACGTTTCTCTTCGTTGTAAATCTTTTTCCTGGCCATGGTTACATTTGAAAAATAAATCATATATAATATGAGTATTATATTGAAGGTCGAACAATGCAATTAGTAGAAAAACACATAATTAGCAAACAACATCAGCATTGGAAAGAATGCGATTACCTAGCTTGACAGTCGAAACATCTCTACAATGCTGCTACCTATTTACAACGGCATCACTTTTTTGGAACTGGTAAATACTACAATTCGGTAGATATCTACCACCAAACCAAAAATTTAGAAGCTTACAGGTATTTACCGACAAAGGATAAGTAAACAATATAGTTAGAAGAGTTTCAGAATCTTGGAAAGGTTGGTTAGCTGCATTATAAAGATCGGTCAAAATACCCTGATAAATATTTAGGCCAACCAAAGATTCCTAAGTATAAGCATCAAGAACTTGGTAGAAATGTTGTAATTTATCCATCAGATGCCTTGTCTAAACCTGCTTTAAACAAAGGAATAATTAAACTTTCTCAATTCTTTTATTGAATTTCCTACTTTTGTTACTAATATTAACCAAGTTCGTATTTTACCTAAGCTAAATTGCTATGTCATAGAAGTTGTTTACACTGTTTGTGATGTAGAACAAAAACAATCTAATTGCGTTGCAGGTATTGATTTAGGATTAACTAATTTAATGGCTATAACTTCAAATCAACCCGGTGTAAAACCTCTGTTGGTTAATGGTAGACCTTTAAAAAGTATCAATCAATATTTCAATAAGAAACTAGCTAAAGCTCAATCACTAGAAGCTTGGCGACAAATAAAAGAACTTAATTTCAGGCGGGATAACCGAGTAAATAATTACCTACATACAGCTAGTCGTAGAGTGATTAATTGGTGTGTAAAAAATGAAGTTTCTACTGTAGTTATTGGCAATAATCAAGGTATGAAACAAAACATACTTATAGGCAAACGCAATAATCAGCAATTCACCAAAATACCTCATAGTCGATTAATTGAGATGTTGGTATATAAAGGGTACTTAGCAGGAATTAAAGTATTAATCACCGAAGAAAGTTATACCAGTAAAGCAAGTGCTTGAGATGGTGATGAGTTACCAAGATATACACCAAACTCTAAATCTAAATATAGTTTTAGCGGTAGACGCACGACGAGAGGTTCATACAAAACTGTCAGTGGTAAATTAATCAATGCAGACACTAATGGAAGTATGAATATAGCAAGAATTGTAATTCCCAATGCTTTTGAGGGAATAGAGGGATTGCCTTTTATCCCGCTCCGTTTTAGACCTATGGACTAAGATTACTAATGTATATGTCTAGTTGTGTCTATTTATTGGTAGATATGTACAGATTTATACAAGCGGTATTTTGACAATATATAGTTATAGATATAGTTATAGTTTCGGGGCAAAATCAAATGTCCAAAACAGACTTAAGTTTAATGCTATGGGAGGACTTGTATTGAAAATACTCCTACTTGTATCTCGGATGATTGATGGTTTGAATGAATTAATTGGACGTTTCACTTATTGGTTAGTCTTACTGATGGTCTTAGTTGGTGTTTGGAATGTCATTGGACGCTATTTAGGTAGGAGCATTGGTCAAAACTTAACTTCCAACGCTTTCATTGAAGTTCAGTGGTATATTTTTGATCTGGTTTTTCTTCTTGGTGGAGCTTATTGTGTCAAACATAATCAACACGTTCGTGTAGATATTTTTTATGCTCGATGGAGTCCCAAAAGAAAAGCTCTAGTTAACTTGATTGGTACGATATTATTTTTAATTCCCTTCAGTCTCATTGTTATTTTTGTTTCTTGGGGAGCTGTTTTAAATTCATGGGCTATTCTTGAAACTTCTCCCGATCCTGGTGGGTTACCTCGTTACCCAATTAAGACAATGATTATAGTTAGCTTTGTATTGTTGTTTCTCCAAGGAATTTCTGAAACAATTAAAAATTTTGCAGTCTTTACAGGTCAATTAACAGACGGTAAGGAGTCTTATGAATCTGAGTCTTGAATATGAATGGCTAGGTCCATTAATGTTTGCAGGAGCACTGGTGCTACTTTCCCTTGGTTACCCTGTAGCTTTTTCTCTGGGTGGTGTCGCCATAATTTTTGGATTAATAGGTATTGCTTTAGATGTTTTTGACCCCATATTTCTGACTGCAATGCCCCAAAGAATTTTTGGGATTATGGCCAATTATACTTTGCTGGCTATACCCTACTTTATATTTATGGGAGCAATGTTGGAAAAGTCCGGTATTGCAGAACAACTCCTGGAAACAATGGGGATATTATTTGGCAGAGTCAGGGGTGGTTTAGCTCTAGCTGTTGTTCTTGTGGGCGCTCTTTTAGCTGCTACGACTGGTGTGGTTGCTGCTACAGTGGTGGCAATGGGGTTAATTTCTTTACCTATCATGTTGCGGTATGGATATAATAAAGAGTTGGCTACGGGTGTTATTGTTGCATCGGGAACTTTGGGACAGATTATACCTCCTAGTGTAGTTTTGGTAGTATTGGCAGACCAACTAGGAATTTCTGTTGGGGATCTTTTTATTGGCTCTATTTTGCCTGGCCTACTAATGGCAGGAACATTTGCTCTTCATGTTCTAATTGTTGCTTTTATTAGACCAGACCTTGCTCCTGCTTTACCCTCAGAGGTGCGCAGTCTAGGAGGTAAAGCTCTGGGTATTAGGGTGCTAACAGTAATGATTCCACCATTATTATTAATTTTACTGGTTTTGGGTAGTATATTTTTCGGTATTGCTACGCCGACTGAAGCTGGAGCAGTAGGGTGTGTGGGGGCGATCTCTCTGGCTCTGGCCAATGGTCGATTTAGTTGGACTTCTTTGAGAAATGTATGTGATGTGACTCTCAAGACAACTACGATGGTGATGTTTATACTTCTTGGGTCAACTGCTTTTAGTTTGGTTTTCCGGGGGGTTGAAGGCGATCGCTTTATGTTTGATTTACTTTCTAATCTTCCTGGGGGAACGACAGGTTTTTTATTTGTCAGTATGACAATTGTTTTTTTGCTTGGTTTTTTTATCGACTTTTTTGAGATTGCTTTTATTGTTGTACCTTTATTTGTACCTGTTGCTCAACAACTTGGAATTGATTTGGTTTGGTACGGTGTAATATTGGGGGCTAATCTTCAAGCATCTTTTTTAACGCCTCCCTTTGGATTTGCACTATTTTACCTAAGGGGTGTCGCACCTCCAGAGGTTACTACTGGTGAGATTTATCGAGGTGCTATTCAATTTATCTTACTTCAGTTATTGGTATTAGTTATAATTATTTCTTTTCCAGGTATTGTTAATTTTCTGCCATCATTAAGCAGATAAAGGTTTCAACTCAAAAGCTTGAGCTGATATAGATAAAACTTTTCAGCTCTTTCAACGAATTTTCAAGCTCCAGGAGTTGCTTCAAAATAATTAAAAGTTTTTCTCAACTATTGCAGAAACCAAGGAGTTTAATATATACTGATTTTCAACTCCAGTTCATAGGGAGTTATTGAGAACAAATTATAGCTAAATTTGGAGAGATAAAGTATGTCACAGAGTTTTAATGTTCAGCAAGCTCGGCCTAGTAAAATTCAAATAGAAGTCACAGACATACCTGTGTTACAGGGAAAAAACTTGGCATCAGGATTAAATTTTGATGCAGATGGTGGCGACCGTAATTTTGATGCAGATGGTGGCGATCGTAACTTTGACGCAGATGGCGGTGACCGTCATCATTAATAGTTAAGTATTCAAGTCTTTTAATTTTTGTTTTGAATATTTAGGGGGGTAAATACAGAAAGCGAAAACTTCTCTAAAATTCATCAAACTTACTCATAACTATAGCTATAAAACTAAAATGAGTAAGTTTGCTCAGTTGTCTATCAATTGAGCCGTTAATTTCGTGGAAAAAGAGTAACAAGAGGGTTGTATAAAACCAGGGAAAATAAATTATTAAATGCTGAGATAAATGAGGCATTTAATATAATTAAAAAAGTAATTCCTGATGTCTTTGACCAAGGAATAAAGGGTTTGCCGTTTAACCCTGTAGTGGTCGATCCACTACAAATGACTAGACTTTGAGACCTTTGATTAAGTTTGAGTAAGTTTAGTTGAGCAGTTAAGATTTACCATTTATTCTCCTGTAAACTAGAAATTTAGATATCAAGTGGTGACAATAAAACATATCTGATGGTAAAAGCTTTACCCCTTCTTAATAAAAAGATTGAGAATATTTTTTTCAAAATTACATTGATTATATTTTTTGATCTCTTTATACAGTCCAAGAAGCATTTATAGTTATTTCAGTTTAGATTCGGACAAGGGTTTCTTGCCACAGAAGGGTATCAGAAGAAAAAGTGTTTTATTTTGATTTGAAATGACTATACTAAATTGACATACTCTCAGTCCTAAAGGTGCCAAGTAAAAAAGGTTATTGGTTAGGTCTGAGAATGACAAAGTATTCCAGGTTTATCGACATATCAAATAATACAAAACCAATTTTAGGGAGCTTTTAATATAAGAAAGTTAAGAACTCTAGAAAAAAACCATTATGGTGATTATTTGAAAAAATAAATAGGATAAATTTCTCAATTATGTCTTGCCTAAAATATTTAATACAGCCATAATACTTACCTTATCTATATCTATCTATCAAAAAATAAAAAATCAATTTTAGGTGGCTTTATAATATAAGTAGCTAAACATAATTAATTGCATAACTATATTCTCTGTAATGCCTATATAATAAGGGCTTTAGTATTGCCCGAATTGCAATTAGTCTTGTGTACCCACTTAAGAAAGTTAAGAATTCTGGAAAAATCCATCTTATGATTATTTGAAAAAATAAATAGGAAAAATTCTCGATTATGTCGCGCTTAAAATACTTAATACAGCCATTACCCCAGGAAGAGTTTCTGGAAAACAACTGGACTAAAAAAGCGATCGCCATCTCCAGTAAAGGACAGAAAGATTTTACAGACCTATTTTCATGGGACAAACTCAACCATCTATTGAACTTTCATCAAATAAAATATCCCGATGTGCGCGTGGCATTTGATGGAAAAGTTCTGGAGGCCAAAGAAAATAAAAATCTTACCCAGTGGTGTCAGAAAGGTGGGACCTTAATCATAGACCAAATTCATCAAAGGATTCCAGAGGTTTCAATGTTGGCCTCAAAACTTAGTTATGAATTAGGATATCCTACTCAGGTCAATGCTTACTGTTCCTGGTCTAGTAAACAAGGTTTTTCTCGCCATTACGATACTCACGATGTTTTTATTTTGCAAGTAGAAGGAAGCAAACAATGGTATGTCTATATAGACACTTTAAAATACCCATTGCCAAACCAAAAATCATCCTCTCTTGAACCACCAGAAGAAGAAGCTTATTTAAGTTGTATTTTGCATCCAGGAGATGTACTTTATATACCTCGCGGACATTGGCATTACGCAGTTACAAAAGAGGAACCATCTATTCATCTAACTTTAGGTATTCACAGTAAAACAGGTATCGATCTATTGGAATGGTTAATCTGTAAATTACAACACAGAGAACAGTGGAGAGAAAGTCTACCTTTAAGAGTAGATAATAATTCTTTTAATCTAAGTATAGAAAGATTAATTAAAGACTTAGAACAGTATATAAATAACCATAATATTAGCGAAGAATATTATAGCTATCTAGATAGTTTAGGAAAACCTATCTATCAATATGCTTTGCCATATCAAGCTGGATTCAATATATTTGCTAATGGTATTGAAACTAAGTTTAAAATACCTCAATTTCAACGTTTACAAATTTCTCAAATAGCTGAGGAAGAAGATGAATATAAAATCATAGTTTCTGGTAAAGAAGTATCTATTAAAGGAGTGCCAGAAAAGTTTATTGAAAATTTATTTAGTCGAGAAACATTTACTGGAAAAGACGTCATAAATCTACTCCAAGATTATGATTGGGAAATAGATATTATGCCAATGTTATCGAAGTTAGTTAATGAAAAAGTTATTTTTGTAGCACCAGGAGTTTAAACATGAATACATATATTTGATAATGCCATGAAAACTAAGGTAAGCATTCAGCAATTAGCCATCAGCTATCAGCTATTTGTTATTAACTCACTATCATACTAGAGGGGAATTATCCACCAAGGAGAATTAAAATTCATAAATGAAATTGACTATAACCTAACCTCAGTTCTTACTTGAATATGTTCAAAAGCTGAATGCTAATAGCTGAATGCTGACAAACTAAGTTTAAAATACCTCAATTTCAACGTTTACAAATTTCTCAAATAGCTGAGGAAGAAGATGAATATAAAATCATAGTTTCTGGTAAAGAAGTATCTATTAAAGGAGTGCCAGAAAAGTTTATTGAAAATTTATTTAGTCGAGAAACATTTACTGGAAAAGACGTCATAAATTTACTCCCAGATTATGATTGGGAAATAGATATTATGCCAATGTTATCGAAGTTAGTTAATGAAAGAGTTATTTTTGTAGAACCTGGAGTTTAAACATGAGTACATTTTTTTGCGCTGATGCTTGCCGACAAGCAAATGAAGATATTATTGGAAGTGGTACAAATTATTCAGTATATGTGTTGATAGAGTGCCCTTACCCTTGGGATTATAATGCTTGCGAGTCTCGTTATCTACCGGAAAACTTAGAGATTTTGATGAGAGAAGTCAATAAATCTCAACTTTCAGTCAGATTTTTACTAATTACTCAAAATCAAAATAAAAGACAAAATAATAGAAAAATTTTAATCTATGAAAAAGAGCAAAGTTTATTTGTAAGTGGTTATAAAAAATATGAATTTGATGTAGATCATCCTGAAAAAATAGCTCCTGTTATTCAAAAATATTTAGCAGGGGATAATTTAGATATTAATATTCAAGAAAATCAAGTTAGGGATATGTTAGTTTGTACTCACGGTAGCCATGACAAGTGCTGTGCTAAATATGGTAATCCGTTTTATATGCAAGCTAAAAAAACTATTTCTGAATTGGGTATAAAAAATACTAGGATTTGGAAAGCAAGTCACTTTGGTGGCCATAGATTTGCACCGACTATGATTGATTTTCCTGATGGTAGATATTATGGCTTACTAGATCGGGAATCTTTTAAGTCTATTTTGCTACGAACGGGCAATATTAAATCATTAGGTGGTGTGTATCGAGGTTGGGGCATTTTACCAACTTGTATTCAGGCGTTGGAAAGGGAACTTATGTTCCACCATGGTTGGGAATGGTTTGAGTATAAGATTAATTTTTTAGATATTGATATAAATTCTGATAGAACGTTAATTCAAACTCAATTAGCTGTAGTTAAACCAGATGGTTCTAGATACACTTGTGAAGGTAGGTTAGTCAAAGATGAAAGTAAAACTATTCAACTTAAAGGTTCCTGCGATGCTACTAATAGTTATGAATTTATAAAGTATTATGTTAGCCATATTAATTTTACAATTGAACGGAAAATTACTGAGAAAGTGCTTGTAAATTATCCTCAGAAAAAAGCAAGTTAAAGTACATAAATTGATGGGGTATGCCTAAAAATTGAAATGGCTCACCAGTTTCAATAAAACCTATTCTTTTATAGAACTTAGAAGCACTGAGACGAGTCATTACTCTCAAAGAGAGTAGTTGTTTTTCCTTAGCAATTTCAATGATTTTTTTGATTAAAGCTGTTCCTACTCCCTGAGATTGAAATTCAGGCAAAACAGAAAGATATGCAATACTTCCTAATTCCTGAGATATTTCCCGGAGTCTAGCTGACCCAATAATTTGTTGTTCGCAAATAGCAATAATATGTAAAGCACTATCTTCATATTCATCTTTTTCTGTTCCTATCTCCATATTTATTGGTGCTCTTAATACTAACCAACGTTGATAATACATTGCATCTTTTTCTTGTTGGTTTTGAATTAAGCGAATTTGAAATTCTCTCATTTTTCAAGCATCTTTAATGGGTGCATATAAATTTTGAATATTGCTTTTAGGCAACAGGCAACAGGGAACAGGGAACAGGGAACAGGGAACAGGGAATAGGGAATATATAGGAAAAAAGTATTTTTGCAAATATTTAAGATGCACCCTATTTAATTATGGCTTACCGATTAAATATCAAACCATTAACTGAGATTGACTAAAGCCTTTTTTGGGTAGAAAATAAGGTAAGCATTCAACCCTCAGCTATCAGCTTCATTAGCTTGAATTGTATAGGTTAAAAACTCAAAACAAGTCTTTCTTGTGTTTCAATTTATTTATGGGTGAAAAATGTAGTATAAGTTAAACGAATTTTTACTTCATTCATTAAAAAGCTGTTTGTGTAGCATTCCGCAGGAAGAGCTGACCGCTAATAGCTGTTTGCGCAGCATTCCGCAGGAAATGCTGAGGAAAAAAGTACCAGGTTTTCAGTCCAAAACCCTCAAAAAGTTAGCATAAAAGGCATAATAATTGCAGAAAAATAACTCTAACAATTGTTCCAACTACCTCCTAATTAAATGCTATTCTCCGTTCCTCCTAGCTACTCTCTACTCCTTCACTCTCCCACTCCTGAAAAAGACTTTTTCAGCAAACCCTAATTAAAGGCGATCGCCATTCTGATTAAGACCAAGCGGGATGAGATAATATAGAGGCAAACATTCGCACCCCACGCAGTAAATTGGATAGAGGCAGATGGCCTTTTGGCGCACTCAAATCCCAAGTAAATTCATTTGGATATCTCGTCCAACTATTCCCATTTTTCCAGCCGATTTTTGGTAACAACTTATCCCAATTTTTACCTACACTTAACCACATTTCTCTCTGTACAGAATACCCAAATTTACCTTCTGAATAAACTAACCACATGGTATTAATAGTCTGCAAATCTGGAATGGGAATACTATCTACTTCGGAAAAATAAAGCCATTTTCTTTGTATAGCTGCCTCTCCTGCCAATTCACACAATTTTTGCATAGTTAATTTATCAGCTTCTAAAAAATCTTGATGAGCTAGTTTGACTTGTATATGACTATAGTCAACATTAGATTCTGATTTTATCGGTACAATTCCTAGAGGAAAGTTTTTATTTATAAATTCATCAACTTTCGATGAATCTATTTGACGTAAAACTTGGTATATTTTTCCTGAAATTATACTAGGTGAATCTGATTTTTGTGCTTGTAAAAATTCCATTAATATTTGCCAACCATCATTCCCTGTTTGTGCCAAAATAGGAATTACTTGTAGCTGTTTTTTTTCAGAACCAGATTCTAATTGAGACTGCAGTTCAGCTATATTAGATGAAGCGTTTGTTGTAGAATTAATCATTGATTCTGTCATAAAATTACTGTGTATTTCAGCTGTTGAAGTTATATGAAATATAAAAAAGAATGCTACGAATAATTTAGCTGGTTAAAAAACTTTACCCAGAAATGTCGATTTGACTCAAAACAGAGTTTTACTCTAATAAATGATATGTAGGTTGTTCCTACTAACTCTGCCCTCCTGTAAGTCGCCCTACTGATGGCTCCCCTACCTGACTCCTGGAAACAGCCGTGCGTATTTGTAGCCAAAATTTTAGTATTTCATATTAATTGGTAATTTACAACTATTTATTATCTAAAATACGATTAATAATTGCAGTAGTGGAAGTCGAAACTTCTATTTGAACTAAAGAAATTTTACCACCATATTCCATAACTTTTGGTGCTTCTGGCAATGTATCAACCGAATAGTCCCCACCTTTAACATAGATATCAGGTTTCAGCCGTTCTATCAGATGATTAGCAGTCGTTTCATCAAACATTACTACTCCATCCACTGGTTTTAGAGCGACTAAAACTTCTGCCCGTTGGTCTTGGGGAATAATTGGCCGCACAGGATATCCCGATTGTTGTGGCTTAATTTTTTGTACCGATCGATCGCTATTTAACCCTACTATTAGTGAGCGTCCCAAAGATTTAGCTGCCCATAAATAGCGAATATGTCCTGCATGAAGTAGATCAAAGCATCCATTTGTAAATACTAAAGGTCGCCAATCAGTTGGTTGAAAATTGATTGTCTGTTCTAGTTCAATTAAATTGTACAAACCAGAAATTAGTTTTTGGGAGTCCATTCTTTAATATTTATCTTTATGTTTGATCTTCATTGACGTTTTGTCCAGTAGGTACTTGATATCCATTTTCAAAAGCATAACGAACCAACTGGGAGCGATTTTCTAAACTTAACTTTCTCATTATTTTACTCAAATGAGTTTGTACAGTTCGAGGACTAATAAATAGGCGATCGCTGATCTGTTTATTTGTCAAACCTTGAGCTACTTCCCAAAAAACTCTTTCTTCTGCTGGAGTTAGAGGTAGTGGTTCGGGGATATCCTGAGATTTTGTTGTTTGAGTTAGATGCTTTTCAATAAGCTTTTTTATTTCCAAATGAACTCGACGAGAACGGTCTAATTGAGCCTCAATTTTTGCTACCAATTCTCGCATTTCAACAGGCTTATTTATATAGTCATCTGCTCCCATAGATAAACCCAAAATTCTGTCTTCTAACTCTCCTTTACTCGATAGAAATATAAATGGTACTAATTTACCTAAATCACTAGAGCGTAAACGTTGACAAAATTCCAAACCATCCATTTGTGGCATCATTATATCAGAAACAATTAAATCCGGATTTAATTGTTCTAATATTGATAGTGCATCTAAACCAGAATTTGTATCTTTGACCTCATATCCTTGTAATTCTAGATGTCGTTTTAATAGACTTCTTAAGCTGTCTTCATCATCTACTATTAGTATTTGTTTCTTGTTCTCAATGTTATCGTTCATTGCTGATTTAATCCTCCTCGTTTACCCATTTATACTAGAATAATATCTTTTTTTAAAATGATATAGTAGATATAGTAATTTCAAATAAGAATGAAACACTTTTTCTGCTGAAAGTCTTTCAAGGCAAGAAACCCTTGTCTCAATCTAAACTGAAATGACTATATTTGTGATTTTCATTAGTATTTTTTTTGCCGACTGTAGTTTTTAGCATTATTTCTTGTTTTTAACAATTACTGAATCAATTAATTTTTTTGAGATTGTTATTTAACTTAATACGAAATCTTACCTAATTTATTTGAACATTACTATAAAAAAGTCAATATGATAGGTTTGAAGATCAAAAATAAAACTGTTAAAATAAGCTTAGTCAAGTAAAAAAATTGGGTCTTGTAAAGAATGGTAGCAATTTGGACTATTTATAGACCATTATTACACAATATATACTTCAGTACCATCAGTAGTAGAGTGCATCCTCAGAATTTAAGACCTGCTATACCCACAAGTGAACGATAATTTGATAACTTAGTAAAATGCCATGAAAGCAACAAACATTCGTCAATATTCCTCAATAGCTGCTAGGACTCTTACAATAGTAGGGATAATTATGATTTTGTCTTCTCTACTCGACTTTGTAGTATTGTCAATTCCTTTCAATATAAGTAGTAGAGCATGGCAAATTGGTCTAGTGACACAGTTAGTTGATCGAGGAATTATTCCTATGGTAGGAATGGCCTTATTATTTACAGGCTATTGGGTAACCAGTAATTCTGGCCTTCAAGATCACTCCACATCCTCTATATTAGATTTGAGATTTTGGGGACTTTTACTAGCCAGCTTATTAGGACTAATATATTTGTTACTATTTCCTCTACATTTAAATAATACTCGTCTAGCTCGGGCAGAGGCCATTGAACGAATAAATCAGCAAGCAAGTACAGCTGAAACACAATTAGAAGCTCGTGTCAGTACCAGCGAATTTCAAAATCAGATACAACAAAGACAAAGTCAATTAAAAAATCAATTTAGTACTTTGTTAGGAGATGAAACTAGGCTGAATGAAGCGTTAGAAAATGAACAATTATCAGAGCAAGTGAAAAGCTTGTTAGAACAATCAAAAGAAAATCCTCAAATTATAGATGAATTTCTCAATCGTCAGGCACAACAATTACCAACTCAACTTTTAACTAGAATTCGTACTCGCAAGCAAGAATTAGAAGAACAAGCTAACAGCAATTCTTTTAAATCAAGTGTTAGAACAGGTTTTAGCAGTTTACTTTTAGCAGTAGGCTACATTATGATTGGTTGGACAGGTTTAAAAAATATGGGAATTATTAAAGGTAAAGGACGTCGCCAAAATCCTGCTAGATAGTTAATTGAATGCAAAATAATATCTCACAATATTTACAGTATTTAGAGATAAGAACTTTAAATAATTAGGTAGGGCATTCAACAATTAATAATTAACAATTAATAATTACCTCTCCTTAAAAAGAAGAGGGTTGACGCAAAAGGGAAATTTTTTTATTTTTTATCCTTTAAAGGAAAGGCTTTAAACCTTAATTATTAGGTAAGAGTTAATTGTTGACAGTAAGGATAAGGTATAAACTTCATCCTAATGATCAATGCCCTACCTTTGAATATCATAATTTCATTTCCGCATTTACGAGCTTAATCACAAAGAGCAGTTACTAAAATTTACCGAATGTTCTCAATTTATATACTGACTTACAACGAAGAGATAGATATCGCGGCTTGTATTGGGTCAGCAATGTTGTCAAATGACATTATAATAGTAGACTCCTTAAGTAGCGATCGGACTGTAGAAATAGCAAAATCTTATAATGTAAGAACAGTTCCACATAAATTTGAAAGCCATGGAAAACAACGAACATGGATGCTACAGGAAGTTCCTACAAAATACGAATGGGTCTATATCCTAGAAGCAGACGAACGAATGACCCTGGAATTATTCAACGAATGCCTAGAAGTAATAAACAGTCAAAAAGAATATATTGGGTATTATGTTGCAGAGCGGGTCATGTTTATGGGGACTTGGATTCGCTACAGCACACAATATCCCCGATACCAGATGCGCTTATTTCGTAAAGACAAAGTATGGTTTACCGATTATGGTCACACAGAAAGAGAAGTTTGTGACGGTCCCACAAGTTTTTTGAAAGAAACTTATCCCCACTACACCTGCAGCAAAGGAATTTCTCGGTGGATAGAAAAGCACAATCGCTATTCTACAGATGAAGCAGCAGAAACAGTTAGACAACTAGAAACAGGAAACGTATCTTGGAAAAATCTATTTTTTGGAGCTTCAGAAGTAGATAGAAGACGTGCCCTCAAAGATTTTTCCTTACGCTTGCCCTTTAGGCCAATAATTCGCTTCATATATATGTATATTTTCCTGAAAGGATTTCTTGATGGCCAAGCAGGATTAGCTTGGTGTACCTTGCAAGCTTTCTACGAATATCTCATACTAATGAAAGTCTGGGAAATTAAAAATATGCCTGTACCATCATTAACTTCAGCCATTGATGCCAATTCATCAAAAGTAGAAATAGAGGCAAAAGGCTGAAACATAACTTAACCATTGGAGCAACTGTTGCTTGCTAGAGCTTAAAAACATAGACTATCCAAGACTTATATCTACAAAATGTCCATGTTTTTACGCCATTAATTTGTGTTATTATCACTTATGTCTGCTAGGACCAGAGGATTTTAGCAACGATTATGGAGTGTTTTGCACTCGACTTTTCATAAGGATGAAAACCCTAGAGGGAATCCTAAACTCAATGTGTTTGAGCGGAACATTAACCTTCTTTGCCAGTAAACTTATGGACAGGTGAGCCAGAAAATCGCTCTTAGTCACCGATGAAGAGCGTGTCTAGGATTGTCTAGATTTTTAGAAGGTGCTAAATAGCTATAGTGATTAAATTGTTGAGTTTACTGATTATATTAGCCCCACCCACAAAGGCTGATTATTACAAGGTAAATCAATCGTTAATATTGCCCAGTAAACATCGTAAATCTACACAAAACCTCAATAAATTTAAAGTATGCATCTGAGCGAAATTTCTCATCCTAACCAGTTGCACGGTCTTTCAATTCATCAATTAGAAGAAATTGCTAGACAAATAAGAGAAAAACATCTAGAAACTGTTGCTACAAGTGGAGGACATCTAGGTCCGGGATTAGGAGTAGTAGAACTCACCCTAGGTCTCTACCAAACTCTCGATCTCGATCGGGATAAAGTCCTATGGGATGTCGGCCACCAAGCTTATCCCCACAAAATTATCACGGGTCGATATCAAAATTTCCATACCTTGCGGCAAAAAGATGGGGTGGCAGGTTATCTAAAACGTTGTGAAAGCAAATTCGACCATTTCGGTGCGGGTCATGCTTCTACAAGTATCTCTGCTGCTTTAGGAATGGCCTTAGCTAGAGATATGAAAGGAGAGAATTTTAAGGTAGCAGCAATTATCGGTGATGGCGCTCTAACTGGTGGTATGGCCTTAGAAGCTATTAACCATGCAGGTCACTTACCTAAAACTAATATGCTGGTAGTGCTCAATGATAATGAGATGTCCATCTCTCCTAATGTGGGAGCTATTTCTCGCTATCTTAACAAAATGCGCCTCTCTCCACCAATCCAGTTTCTTAAAGATAATTTAGAAGAACAATTCAAACATATTCCCTTTGTAGGTGAAACCTTTACACCAGAAATGGAAAGGCTCAAAGAAGGGATGAAGCGTTTGGCAGTATCAAAAGTGGGAGCAGTTATTGAAGAATTGGGCTTCACTTATATTGGTCCTGTTGATGGACATAACTTAGAAGAACTAATTACAACTTTCAAGCAAGCTCACGAAATTCCTGGGCCTGTATTAGTTCATGTTTCTACAACTAAGGGTAAAGGATATGCGGTGGCAGAAGAAGATCAAGTCGGCTATCATGCTCAAAATCCCTTTAATCTAGCTACTGGCAAAGCTTTACCAGCAAACAAGCCAAAGCCTCCCAAATACTCTAAAGTTTTTGCCCATACCCTGGTTAAACTTGCCGAAAATAATCCTAAAATTATCGGTATTACTGCTGCCATGGGAACTGGTACCTGTCTGGATAAACTTCATGCTAAGTTGCCAAAACAATATATTGATGTTGGTATTGCCGAACAACACGCTGTTACTCTAGCTGCAGGATTAGCTTGTGAAGGGATGCGACCTGTGGCGGGTATTTACTCGACTTTCTTACAACGAGCTTATGACCAAATTATCCATGATGTTTGTATTCAAAAGTTACCTGTTTTCTTCTGTTTAGACCGCGCTGGAATTGTGGGAGCTGATGGCCCTACTCACCAGGGAATGTATGATATTGCCTATTTACGTTGTATCCCCAATATGGTAATTATGGCACCTAAAGATGAGGGTGAGTTGCAACGGATGGTGGTTACTGGGATTAACTATACAGATGGTCCTATTGCGATGCGGTATCCTCGTGGTAATGGTTATGGGGTGCCATTAATGGAAGAGGGTTGGGAAGCTATTCCTATTGGTAAGGGTGAAATTCTCCGTAATGGCGATGATGTTTTGATATTGGGCTATGGGTCGATGGTACATCCGTCCATGCAAACTGCGGAAATTCTCAGCGAACATGGTATTGCAGCTACAGTGGTAAATGCTCGTTTTGTCAAGCCTTTGGATACAGAATTAATTTTACCTTTGGCACAACGCATCGGAAAGGTTGTGACTATGGAGGAAGGCTGTTTGATGGGTGGTTTTGGTTCGGCAGTTACGGAAGCTTTGATGGATAATAATGTGCTTGCACCTGTGTTACGTTTGGGTGTACCTGATAAGTTGGTAGATCATGCTAAACCTGATGAGTCGAAGGCAGATTTAGGTTTGACTCCCTCGCAGATGGCAGAACGTATTTTGCAAAGTTTTAAGTCGAAGTTATCGACTGTTAACGTTTAATATTTTTGTTGGAAGTTTTAAATAGACTTTTGGTGAAAAATTAATGTAGGGAGGTTCCATGGAATCTCCCTACAAGTTTTTCTCTACAAGGCTTATTTCCTGTCTTATTTAATTTTTATTCTTCAGCAGAAAAAGCTAAATTTATGCAAAAGGGGAAATAATGGACAACGGGGTACACCGCAACTATCGCTACATTAAAGTGCATCCGATTGCAGGTGCAATAGGGGCAGAAATCCAAGGGGTAAATCTGGCAGAACCCCTCAAAAGTGAAGTCGTTGAGGAGATTCGCCTTGCCTTTCTCGATCACTTAGCGATCTTTTTCACTAATCAAGAACTTACCCCTCACCAACAGCTTGCCTTCGCCCAGAAGTTTGGTAAGGTAATGGAGTACCCGCTGCTTCAGGGATTGCCTAAATGTCCGCAGATCACACCGGTAGTGAAGTTGGAGCATGAGCGGGCGAACTTTGGGGGTATGTGGCATTCCGATACTACCTATCTAGAGCGTCCACCGATGGGGAGTATCCTCTACGCTGTTGAGATTCCGCCATACGGTGGCGACACTCTTTTCGCCAACCAGTATATGGCTTACGAAACCCTATCGGAAGGTCTTAAGGAGACCCTGGAAGGACTTGTTGGCATCAACACCTCGTCAAAAGCTCATGCCTTTCTAAGCAATGCTAGTCTTGAGCAGGAGGTGATAGTCGGCACCCATCCAGTCGTGCGCACGCACCCAGAAACTGGGAGGAAGGCGCTTTACATAAACACTAACCATACAAAGCACTTTCAGGGGTGGACGGTGTCCGAAAGCCGACCTCTGCTAGACTATCTCTTCGAGCATCAAGTCAGACCGGAGTTCACCTGCCGCTTTCGCTGGCAGCGTGGTTCCCTTGCCTTCTGGGATAATCGCTGCACTCAGCATAATCCGGTGAATGACTATCAAGGGTTCAAACGTATCATGCATCGTGTTACATTGGCTGGGGACAAGCCGTACTGAATGCTGAGAATGTATACCGTTTTACGGAAGTCAAAAGCGAGTGCGTAATTCTGAGGTTTCCTCAGAATGTAAGACGCACTCAAGACAGTTAAAAGTCAAAAGTTAAAAGTAAGATTTTATAGGCTTAAAACTTTGACACTACAGTAATTACAGGAAATTATTTCACACAATAAACCGGGTTTATTACCCTAATTTTTGTTGTTCAAATCACGAAATTTCGTTGATAAGCCCGGTTTCTGCGTAAGTCCTGCCAAGGTTATTTAGACATTAGAAGGAGTTATTGTAGCATGGAATATCAATATCACGGTACAGATATAGACGGACCTACCCTTAATCCAGAGGAACTGTATGTTCGGAATAAGAACCTGAACGACCTAATTGGTAATTTGACGTTTACTGGGGCTATTTATCACTTATTGATGGGCAAAGAGGCAACTCCATCCCAAGAACAACTTCTTGATCGCTATCTTACCAGTGCCCTATCTTCTGTAACAGAGAAGGATACAGCTATAGAAGTGATTAAAACTGTAGTCGCTTCGGGTGCAACTTATTCTCAGGCAATTATTGCAGGGTTAATGGTTGACAAAACGAAATCATTTGAACAGACGATCGCGCTAGTTGACTTGGAGGCAATAGGATTGGATCGAGACAGTCAAATTGGACTATATTATGTCGGTCTAATTCCTTCCTTAATGGCTATTGCTCTCGAAAGTATCCAGTGGGTTAAGGAAAATAAGGAAAAATTTTTTCACAGTCAAAAAATTGATGGGAAAAGAGTTTTGACTGAGGGGAAAGACTATATTGAATCTATATTTACGCTTTGTACTAACAGAAATTTTAGCAACTCAACTGAGAGAAAAATATTCAACGATATTATGGTTAGCTTGCACGCTGGTTGGGGGTTTCTTGCTCCCTCAGTCATGTTGCCCAGGGTTGCCACGAGTACGAGAGTTCCTGTGCACCAAGCGATCGCAGCAGGTTTTACAGCGGCAGGACCATCCCACGTGGGAGCTTGCGAAAAAGCAATGGAGTTTTTTACTGCCGTTCACAAACAATGTTCGGGAGATATAGAAGCGGTAACGATCAAGATATTGGAAGATCGCCTAGCTAAAAAGGAGAAGATCCACGGTTTTGGACACCCAATGTTTAAGGTAGATTCAAGAAACCCTCGTTTACGGTCAATTATATCGGAGTTAGATATGCGATCGAACTTTCTTCAAATTTATGATATTACGGCAGAGTTTTTGAAAGAGAAACGGGGAATTTATCCAAACATTGATAGCATTAGCGCTGCTGTATTTTTGTCTCTGGGAATGAGACCTCCTTATGGAACGGGACTATTCCTCTGTTCGCGGACTTCGGCAATGGTTGCTCATATTCTGGAGCAAAAAGATAAACCTCCTTTTGGTGCTACCAGTAAGGAGATTCGCAAATGGTTTGGCCCCTTTGCTGTCGGTGTGAAGTGAAAATTAATAGATTTGAGAGCATATAAATGAGTATGGAGGTGTGGGGACTAACCCTTACTGCTCCCAGGAGCAAAAGTTTAGAGGCATTGCATAGAAGAATGAATTATAGTTAAGACTTACGCAGATACGCTATATATAGCGCTAAAAACTATTGTCCAATAGTCTTTGGGATCTATAAATAGTGCCTTTGCGTAAGTCCTGATAGTTTTAAACTTATAAAGTAAAAGATAGGGTTAACTTTTTCTGCAAAGATTCATCCTTTGGTTTAGCAACGCCCCATTTTTTAGAAGTAAGTTATTCTAGAAATACCAGGAAAAATTTGATGAGCGAAGCAAGGTTAGAACAGTTGGTCAGTGAAGGGAAGGCGACGATACTTTACATTCATGGAACAGCTAGAAGCGGATCGACGATCACAGAAGTTATTTTTGCCCAGCTAGCGGACGGAGTAATCCATCAGCCTTTTGTGGGTCTGCACGACAAGTTAGGGGGTCTCCTGAGACAGAACAAACTTCTCTTTGATGCTGATATATACGAAGCAGGTTGTGGCTTAATTGCCGATAAGATAGAGGAGATGCTCCAGCAGAAAAGCCACGTTACAATTCTGGTGAAAGAAGTTTCTTGTTTCTTTAATCAGCAAATATGGTGCCAATGGATTCAGATTCCTAAAAAGTTTCTGTTCATAATCCGAGAACCTCATTTACAGTATCTATCATGGTTATCCTATATGGCTGACTTGATGTTTAAGGGTAATGGCTTATTGATGGGGAATCCTGCTTTAGTAATGGAGAAGGCTCAGGTTACAGAAGTGGTAAAACTCCAAAGCCTCAAGCCAGCATGGTCGGGAACAACCATTAGTTATAACTTCCAGCAATGGCAGAGGCTAATTCACGATTGGAATGTGCTGCGATCAACAATGACGGGAAGTTCAAAAAAACTGGCAGTTTTGGATTTGATTGAACTCAGGAAAAATCCAGAATATGCAATTGCTAAGACAATTGAGCAATTGGGTTTTGAAGTTGATAATGTCAAGGAGTTTGGTCGGGATTTACTGGCGCAGTCCCAGGAAAAGATTTTCGATCCCAGAGATAGCAACCGCATTCAAGTTAGGAAGGCACGTAATAGTAATGAAATCCAGCCGTTAGTGCTTGGAGAAGCTATAGAACCCCATGCTTTTCCACTTCAGTCACGAGAGCATATTTGGAAACTTATTCCCATTTACCTTGATCTGCTCTACGCACCAGAAAATATGGCTATGCCATCTTGGCAGCAATTAGAGCAGACTGTGGCAGGGAGCGAAAGCTTGAAACTAGGAGATATTCATCCTTTTGTTGCTTATGCAATCGCCATTTTTCACAAGCAGAAAAAGCTCACACCAGAAATAAATTCTCTGCTAGATAGTATTGTCAATGGCAAAACGAAAACAGCTCTCGGAGAAGAAAAACTCAACTCAGAATTGTTTGGAGATTCCTTTGCTGTGGTGGATGCTTACTGGCAGCAGGCCAACTAATACTAAATCCGGAATTATTGTTGGCGATCGCCTTCCGTCTGGAAGAAACTATAAAAAACAGAAGAGTAAATCCCCAGATTTCTAAACACGAGGACAGTGAGCCAAATATTAGACATTGCCATTGTCAAGCCAGTTGCGATCGCCGCTCCAATGGAGCCGAAGATGGAAATTAATATCCCATTCAAAACTATATTGATTAAGGCGGCATAACCGTAAACAACAACAGCTTGATTTTGATGACCTGTCATTACCATCAACAAACCGACAGAGCCACATAAAGCATTCACCATTTGTCCTAAAACCAGAATCTTTAGCTGCCAGTGAGCGACGATGAATTCCGGCCCAAACAGTCCCATCACAGGCTGAGCGAAGACAATGAGGATAGAACCGATGGCGAGAGAAAACCAGAAAATCCAGACAGTCACCTTGGAGACTAGGTTTTGTAGCCCCTGCTGATCGTTTTGGGTGTAAAGCTCAGTAAATACAGGTGCAACTACAATATTAATGGTCTGCAAAATAAAAGCCACCCAAATGGCTGTCTTTACTGCCGCACTGTAAATACCCGCCTGCTCAGGTCCAATCAAGGAACCCACCATCACAATATCTGTTTGACTCAAAATAGTTTTAAATCCCACTTGTAATAGCAAAACTAGGGCAATGTCTATCCACTCGCGATAGCAATAAACAGGGGTTGTTACCTCAACCTCTTTGTTCAGTTTGCTCCACAACTGCCAGAACTGAAACGAGAGGGCGATCGCTAGCATCAACATTGCCAGTTCGATTGTTGTGATGCTGCCAAGGGCGTGGTTTTTGTGCCAAAAAAACCATCCTCCTAACAGCAATAATATTGGCCAGATTACTTCAGAAGGTGCGTAAGCTAAAGTTACATCTTTCATCCCCCTAGCTGTTTCCAACTGCAACTGCACCAAAGCCTGTAGCGGTACCAACCAAATCCCAATCAGAAGTGGTGTCGCGTAGGCAAAGGTGTGATAATGATTCAGCAACAATATAAGACCTGTACTTGCTAGAGATAGCCCGAAACTCGTCAACACAGTCAGCAACCAGCCACCACGGACGATGCCGCGCAAGCGTCCCCAATCTTGTTTAACTTGGTATTCAGCAATTAAGCGTAACGCTGTGCGAGGCAAACCTAGTCCGGCGGGAATTGCGATTAACAATGACCAAGAGATGACATACTCATAAATGCCGTACTCAGTTTTTCCCATCCATCGTGCCAGAAATACTTGTACTAAGTATGTCAGTGTTAGCCCCGCTAATTTGAGAATTAATGCTACTTTGACATCTTTAATTATAAGGTTTAAATTGAAATTTTCTTGAGTTTGTGGTAATGAGGTTTGAGTCATAAATGCTAATTCATTAATTATTCCAAAGGGCGGTTCTATTCCTCATAGGAACTAGACCAGAAATACTCCTTCACTAACCGATCAAATTGGGCGCTCACAGCTAACATGACATAATAAACACCATAGAGTCGCTATTATTTCCATTGGTTTTTCTGAGCATTATCGCTCTTTTACTCCTGAGCTGGTATTATCAGTAATTGACAATTCCCAATTGACATTAATGGGAAAATCACCAAATATTCCCGGGCTAGAGTTTACCACATAACCCTAAAATATGAAGATAATACCAATTTGATCAATGTTTGCTACAAATTGTAAATTGCAAGTGGTTATTCCTAATTTCACAGACTCTTCATATCAAGCACCTATTTCTGCGAAACTTACTGAACTTTAAAATAAAACCTTTTAACTCATAGTGTTATGGTGTTTAATTTTGGCGATCGCTCTAAGCATACTCGTGTTTTGCCGGGAATTACAGTCAATATTACCGTTTCATCATCAAATAAATTTGGGTAAAACTACTGAGCTTGTAAATCCTATCAATTGACATCCTCCCGACGCTGCTATACGCGAGACAGCGCGGGATTCCCTAGCATTGCTGTTAGGGGCTTTCTGCCTCATCGCACCTGTCCTCTGGGATTTGTTCCCTTCAGAGCTTACGGTCGCTCCGCAGACTGACACTGCTAGCCCAGCAGCCTTCTTGGTGGGCGTTCCCTTGCGTCTATCGCCGACGCGGGTTCCCATCCGCAAAATGTTTATACTTGCATTTATATCCCGATCATGGTGACTACCACAGGAGTGGCAATCCCACTCTCTAATCTTTAGAGGTAATTTTTCTACTACATGACCACAGTTAGAACAACGTTTTGTTAGCGAAGCTCCTCTGAAAGAGGCACTCGGAAAATATCTATCAATCTTGATTAACTCCCTTCCATACCATTCTGCTTTGTATTCTAGCTGTCTGACTATTTCTCCCCAGTTAGCATCACTGATAGCCCTAGCTAATTTGTGGTTTTTGACCATGTTTTTTACTGCCAAGTCCTCAACTACTATCGTTTGGTTTTCTCTAATTAGTTGGGTTGTCAGTTTATGGGTGTAGTCTTCTCTTGAATCTTTAATCTTGGCGTGTATCCTAGCTACTTTAAGTCTGGCTTTCTGATAGTTATTTGTTCCCTTGGTTTTTCTATCTAGAGACTTAAGCGCTAACCTCAGTTTTTTGTGTAGCTTGTTCAGATTCTTAGGGTTAGCTACTTTTTCTCCATCACTGGTAGTTATTAAACTGGTAATCCCTAAGTCAATCCCGATTTGTTTTTTGACTGGCTTAAGCTTCAAATCTCTGGTATCATTAACTCTTAGAGATACAGACCATCTACCACAGGGGCCAAGTTTGACAGTAATTGTACTAGGCACACAGTTTGGGGGCAGTTGCCTGCTCCATCTAATGGGTAATGGTTCTGCACATTTGGCTAAATAGACTTGACCATTTTCCCACTTAAATGCAGACTTTGTAAATTCAGCACTACCACCGTTGCGCTTTTTCTTGAAGTTAGGATATTTAGCCCGCCCACTAAAAAAGTTAGTGTTTGCGTAGCATTCCGTAGGAAAAGCTGTTTGTAAATGTCTTAAGCCTTGCTGCAATGGAACACTGCTTACTTCTGTGAGAAAATCTAAATCTTCCTGTTTTTTCCAGTTGGTAAGCATAGCAGAAGTTTGCTTGTAGCTGACTCGCTCTTTGTTGTCATACCAACCTTGAGCTCTTGCAGCTAAAGCTTTGTTATAGACCAAACGTACACAACCCAAGGTTCTCCTCAACAGATTTTCCTGTTCTGGAGTTGGGTAAAACCTAAATTTGTACGCTTTTTCAACCATCTACTGTTTGCTTTTCGACCTTGACATTTTAACAGGTTATGTGTAAAACCGCTCTTATTGATTGGCATTCCCATACGGGAGAGCGCCGTATGGGAATGCCAATATTTAGATAAATTTGGGTAAAACTACTGAAATTGCAAATTATAAAGTTCTATAGTATACTCAATAAGCTCTAAAATTAAAGGAAAATATATAATGGATCAACGCTCAGAATCTAATGCTTCTAATAGTTAGACTGCTGTTAATCGCCGTTCCCAAACAAACCTGTTGAATTTAAACAGCTCTAATTCACTGATTAAAGCGGTTTTAGGTACTTGCTCTGGTTGTAGCCAAGACCCCTGCGAGTGCTAGAGTCATGTGCTAAATGCTACTGTATTTTTGTCTGGGTACATCTATTAAAATTTTTATAAAAACAGTAGAGAGGGGTTAACGGTCGTTAACCCCTACTATATTTGGTGGTTATATCATGTCCGGATAATTAGTGATGAAAAAATTTTCTTCTCTCTTCTTTCTTCCTGATAGGAACATTCTATGGCATATCCCTACAATGGTTGCTCGAAAAGACTGGTAGAATTTCTGAAAAATTCTATTTGTGCTTTAACATTGAACTAGCACCCATAGCACCAAATGCTAATAAGCCTAAAACTGAAGCAGGTTCAGGAGTTGAAGCTGGATTTACTGGTGCAGGATTGAAAGTAAAGTCATCAATAATAATGCCTCCAGATTGGTTAATCTCAAATCGAGTAATACCAGCACCGGATATAGATAAAGTTTGTGCTGCTAGAGCTGCAAAAGTGTCAGAAGCAACAAGGTTGTCAAACTCATCGAAACCTAGAAGAGTTACAGTATCAGTATCAAACCCAACATCACCTGCAAAGACTGAAACAAAATCAACTGCTTCTGTAAAGAAACCACTAATATTTCCTCCAATAAAACTGGCATTTGTGGCAGCGTTTATTCCAGATTGAGGAAGTAGACCCAAACCTTGAATAATAATTAGGTCGTCATCAAAAACAACACCTAAATCACTAAAAGTATCACCGGAGATAGTTTCAAAATCGTTAAATCCCTCAAAATCAAGAGTTACTGCTTTAGCTGAGTTATTCCCTATGAAAATAGGAGCTAAAATAGCAACAGTGGCTAAACTTTTTACGGTCTACGACCGTAAAAAGTTGATTGCATTTTTTTTGTTTACTTGACTAACCATGATAATTACTCTCCATGCAGATGTTGACTTTATTTACAGTAAGTTAAGTTTCTTTGATTAACTTAACTATGAATATAGTTACATAAGCATTTTGTGAGACGCAAGTGGTTATTAATAGTCAATCCCCTTGGTAAATACCATCATCGAAAAACACTAAATTATTTATCTCAAGAGCATTTGAAGATTTGTCTAAGAAATGTTATAAAAGTTTAATTAAAGATCGAACTTCACAGAATCTTTAATCAAAGCTCCCCAAACTTCATAGAATCTTTATAAAAGCATATTTATGGATCATAAATTTTTCTCAATATCCATAATTTATGTTTCAATAATTGATAATGGATAATTGATAATTACCTATCCCTAAAAGGAAGAGGATTGAATAAAAGGAAAATTTTTTCTCTCTTGGTCGATTGGATATGACGTTAGCGGAGCGGCTCTGCAAGAGCGGGTCTCCTCGCCATCCCACCCTACGGGAAGCTACGTTAACGACCGCTTGTTTCTCCTTTAAAGGAGAAGATTTTTACCTTAATTATTCGGTAAATTTTAAGAAGGGGACAGTTTTTTAGGATGGGCAAGTATCGTACCATTTCTCAAAAACTTTTCTAAATTTTCTATAGTTGAAGTGTTGCCTAAGTATAGTATTACTTTTGGTAATCTCTTCCGGAGTACTGCGCAAAACCTGTCTGTCGCTTCGGATGAAAATACGTTGTAATGTGTAAGTCCTACAAAATATTTTCTCAAATATTTCTATGAGTAAATCAGAAATTATGAACAGTAAAAATGAATTTAATGTGGTAGTTATTGGAGCGGGTCCAGCAGGTTGTCAATGTGCTAGAAGTTTGGCAAAATTGGGACGCAAAGTTTTATTAGTTGAACAACACGAAACATTTAATAAAAATGACTTTTCTAGTGCTGCAACTCCTCAAGAAACTCTCAATAAATTTGATTTGCCAGAAACAGTGGTAGGTAGTTATTGGCAGAAAATTAGTATTGTGACAACTAATGTTAATCATACCTGGGCATCACCAAAAATATTAGGAGCAGTTTTAAATTTTGCCAAACTTAGAGAATTTTTGGCGGGAGAAGTGGAAAGTTATGGCGGTAAAGTTTGGATGGGTTGTCGCTACACAAAACATTTTCAAGAAGAGGGAAAGACTATTGTAGAAATGAGGCGTTTGGGGGGTGAAAAATTTACTGTTAGTACAGAAGTTTTGGTTGATGCAACGGGACCTGCAAGGGCAGTAATGTATGACAAAAAAAGTAGGAAACCTCAATTTTTAACGGCTGCGGGAATTGAATATTTAATCGAAGTTGAAGGAAGAGAATATGAGAAATACGCTAAGGATTTGATTTTTTTCTTAGGTCATAAATGGATGCCAAAGGGTTATTCTTGGATTTTTCCTATGGAACCAGAAAAGCACAGATTAAAAATAGGTGTGGCGCGGTTTAATTTAGAACATCAACAAATAGTTGAAACAAAATCTATGAGATGGTATCTAGAATTATTGATTAAAGATTATATGAAACTTGAGGAGTATGAATTAATTGATTCTCATGGTTCAACTGTTAGATATTCTGTGGGATTAAAGGATATTTATTACCAAGATAATATTATTGCTATTGGTGATGCTGTTTCTACTATTAATATGTTGGGTGGGGAAGGAATTAGACATGGTATGGATAATGCAGAAATTGCTAGTAAGTATATAGAAAAATATCTCGATCGACGCTTATCTAGTTTTCGTTCCTACCAAAGAGAAATGCAGAGACGATATGCCATAAAATGGAACATTTCTGAACAAATGGGGCGCAGAAGATATATGCAAGATAGTGATGAGTTGATTGATAAAGGAGTGAATTATTTAAAATCTTTGACAGTAGAGGATATGATGAATATTTTATTTGCATACAATTTTCAAAAGTTATATAAAGGACTGGGTAAGTATATACAACGCAAGGTAAAATTAGGATGGCAACAAATGCAAGCATTCAGCGGTCAGCTATCAGCTATCAGCTATGAGTTATTAACTCATTATTTTGGTAGGAAGAATTAGACATCTCCTCCAAAAGAGGGATTCAACAATTAATAATTAATAATTAATAATTAATAATTAATAATTAATAATTAATAATTAATAATTAATAATGATATGAAATCCGGTTATACAGTTATCGCACTTTCTACTTCCATTCAATGCAGATATAAAATGCACCGAATATCTCCAGATAATTCCCACTATCATCCTTCCTTTCTCCTGACTCCTGACTCCTGACTACTGACTCCCTTCGCGATACGATAACAATTACCCGGATTCTATATTACCGAATTATTAATTATTAATAATTAAATAATTCGCGCCTTGAAGCCTCCCCTTTTAAGGGGAAAAAAAAGAAATAATATCTCCTGATATTCAATCAAGAGCGGTTTTAACTAGAGGTAATTATCAATTATCAATTATCCATTATCAATTAATGAACTCTCCTTTAAAACGGATAGGATTGACTCAAAGGAAAATTTTTCTTTATTATCCCCTTCAAAGGGGAGGCTTTAAACCACAATTTTTGGTAAGGAGTAGTAGGGGTAAAGAATTGATAATTTATGTGGGATAATTAATTTGATTTTTTGTTATTGGAGATGTCTATTTAAAATTACTATAATTGTTGGGTTGCCCTGTCGCTTAGAGCTGATTTATAAAGTAAATATTAAGAGGCTGAAATTCTTGCAATACAAGGGTTTTGGCAGTTATAGCCCAACAATACTTAAATTCCTGAGAGTTAGATTACATAAGGGTTTTAGCTAAGTTTACAAATCAGCTCTTAATCCAACCTACTATTTATCTGAATTGGATATTATCTATGATATATGAGGAAAAATTATGATGTCTAAAATTACAGAGGTTAATCCGATTATTTGGCAAAATGACCGTGTTGTATTAATCGACCAAACTTGCCTACCAGGAGAATATAAAACTGTAGAAATTAATAACTCTACGGAGATGGCAAGAGCTATTAAAACAATGATAGTTCGTGGGGCACCAGCTATTGGTGTATCGGCAGCTTATGGAATGTATTTAGGGGCAAAAGAAATTTCTATAACTGATAGAAATGAGTTCTTAAAACGGTTAGAAGAAGTGGCTGTTACGTTACGAAAAACTCGCCCAACTGCTGTTAATTTATTTTGGGCAATTGAGCGAATGTTAAAAGTAGCAAATGAAACGAATAGCTCTGTAGAAGAAATTCAAACGGCTTTATTAGAAACTGCTAAAAATATTCAAGCAGACAATTTACAAACTTGTAAAAATATTGGCGATCGCGGAGTTGAAGTTTTACCGACTTCTCCAGAAAAATTAAACATTTTAACTCACTGTAATGCTGGTGCTTTGGCGGGTACTGCAGTCTTAAATGTCTTTAGTTCAGCGTGGCGAGGGGGTAAACTAGGGAAAGTCTATGCGGATGAAACTCGTCCTCGTCTCCAAGGTGCAAAACTCACGACTTGGGAATGCGTACAAGAAGGTATTCCTGTTACCTTAATAAGTGATAACATGGCTGCTCACTGTATGAAACAAGGTTTAATTCATGCTGTAGTAGTTGGAGCTGATAGAATTGCTGCTAACGGAGATACTGCTAATAAAATTGGTACTTATAGTTTAGCTATTGTTGCGAAGGCACATAATATTCCCTTTTTTGTGGCAGCACCTTTATCAACAATAGACTTCAAAATATCTGATGGTAGTCAAATACCAATTGAAGAGAGAGATGCAGTGGAAATATATCAAGTAGGAGAAACACGCATTTGTCCGGAAGGAGTAGAATTTTATAATCCAGCATTTGATGTTACCCCTGCGGAATTAATTGCAGGAATTATGACAGAATACGGTACAGTTGCGCCGGGAGATTTGAAACAGTTTCAGGCTCAACTCTAAAGTATAGCAGAAGGAAAGGGGAAAAATTTGGCGTTGTCTAAGTTTTACTTTTGATATGTCCTAACTTTTCCTTCAACTACGCTCGCAGCTAGATTACACAATAACTTTAAATTATTTTACTTGATCTTTTCCCAAAAATCCAATTATTTTATCACTCCTAAACTTCCTAGTTGTACTATCAAATCTAGCTTCATCAAAACTTCATAATTTATTTTTGTATAAGTATGCACCTCAAAGGTTTATTTGGCAATTAATTCCACTAATTTAAACTACTAAAAACACCATCAGAAAAATTGAAGTTTCAGTAAAGAAGCCCAAAAATCCTTGCAAACAAAATTGGGTTGCGTGATAATACATATACTGAATTTGAAAAAGCTTTATCTAAGCAGATTCACTTAAATTCACTGCCCTTTAAAAATGTTCTGTCATATCTAACTTACTTCGCAAGCTCTCTGATTGTGCTTGTGGGTAGGTTTAGTTGAACAGTCAGAAGAATTTTAAACTACCTTTTGATTACTGTAAACTTAGCTATTGCTCGATAAGACCATTTACATGATTAAACTTACAACTGTTGCCAAGTATGCTTCAACTGCCGCCCTAGGTGCTACCCTGATTGCCCTAGATACCATGGCAGCCCAAGCATTTACTTTATTTAGCGATCGTGCAGCATTTAATGCAGCAACCCCTAGTCTGACTCTAGAAGATTTTGAGGAGAATGGCCTTGCTGATGATAGCGTTTTTTTATTTCCAGTCCTGAATAACGCAACTGCACCCTGGATTGAGCCTGGATTAGAATTCTCTTCTATAGGACCAGCCCCCACTGATATGGTTTTGCTCACAGAGGGTTTTGCTGGTGCACCTTCTGATCTAATTGGTCCTAACTTTTTTGTGAATGACTTAAATTTTGAATTGAGTTTTACAGATCCAATTAATGCAGTTGGCTTCGATCTATTTGGTTTGGCAAATCCTGGAGAAACCACTGTCACTATCCTGGGCACCAGTGGTGAGATAACCTCTCGAGTTGTTCCAGCAAATCTTGTAGGGACTTTCTTTGGAATTTTTGCTCCTGGCGAGTCCATCACAGCAATTCAATTCTCTAATTCAAATCCTGAATTTTTGGGTGAGCTTATTGATAATGTTGCATTTAGCATGGTGCCAGTGCCAGAACCTGCTTCTTTATTAGGTTTACTTGGAGTCAGTGCTTTAGGTGCTATTTCCCTCAAGTGCAAACATAAGCAAAACAAATAGGTTCACAGCCTCAATTTAGTGCCAACCTAATTATCAAACGACTATTTTTTATTTTACTGGAAGACGTACCTGAAAATATTGAAAATATTAGGTAGGGTATGTCTCCTAATTTTAGCAGTTTTAATAGTTCTCTAAACCACGATCAATCAAAGTTTCAAATGTATTAAGTAAGCCTTACTTAAAGCACTGACTTACCCTTTTATTCACAACGCCAAATTTTGACGGTATTGTCACTACTTCCACTCACAATTGTATTATCATAACTGCTAATTGCTACAGAATTTACATCCTTAGAATGGCCGTTTAAAGTCTTAATAACTTCTCCAGTTTCCATCTGCCAAATCTTAATAGTTTTATCTGCACTACCACTAATTATTGTTTTTTTATCCAAACAAATTACAGACCTAACTAAATCTGAATGCCCAGTAATTGTTTTGATTAATTTACCTGTTTCTACAGACCATAATTTAATTGTTTTATCACTACTACCACTTACTAAAACTTTACCATCAGGACTAAAAGCAATTGTATTAATATCTCTACTATGTCCGATTAATTTATCTATAAGATTACCTGTTTCTACTTCCCATAATTTAATTACATTATCGCTACTACCACTAGCTAGAATTTTGCCATCGGGACTAAAAGCAACTACATTAATGCCACGAGAATTTTTGATGCTGTACAAAAGTTGACAAGTTTCTTGATGCCAAATTTTAATAGTCCGATCGTCACTGCCACTGGCAATAAAATCTCCATTTGGGCTAAATACTACTGGCATTGAAACAATAGAATCAGAATGTCTGGATAAACTGCAACTGATTGTACCTGTAGCTAAATCCCAAATATTAATAATTCCACCAACATTACCAATAGCTAAGATATTACTTTGAGGATTAAAAGCAATTGATAAAACTATATTAGAAGCCACAAAAGAGTCTAATAATTCTCCTGTAGATAATTTCCACAATTTAATTTTCCGGTCAAAACTACCACTAGCAATCATTTGATTATCTGGGCTAATAGCAACTGATGAAACTGAACTTAAATGACCGGAAATAGTTTGAGGTTTTCCCCAAGAATAAAGATGTAATCCTGGTACATAATTTGTATCTTTGAGAGAAATTTTTGGGAATGAAAGTTTGAGTAAAGATGGTGTAGGTGCGGGTGGTAATTTCCCATGATTCAAATCTTTTAAAACATCTGTAGCAGATTTATAACGTTTGTTTGTAGCTTCAGTAATTAATTTATCGAGAATATTTCCCAATTCTTTGCTAATAGGATTATCAATTAAATAATCTCGCCATACCCATTTATTTTCCCCAGTATCAAATAGTTTAAATGGAGAAATATTGGTTAGTAAATTGATACAGGTTACGCCTAAACTGTATAGGTCACTGGCAAATTTTACTCTACCTTTGAGTTGTTCTGGAGCTACATATTCAGGAGTACATACAATTGTGCCTGGTTTAAATATTGGAGTTCCAGTTAATTGTTTTGCTACATCAAAATCTACTAATACAAATTGACCTTTTATTCCGCCTTGATAAGCAGAATTTGATGGTAAACGACGAATTATATTTTCAGGTTTAATATCTTGATGAATAATGTTGTGAGAGTGAATAAATTCTAGCACTGGCAGAAGACTATTTAATAGTTCTCGAATTTGATATTCCGAAAATATTCCTTCTGTTTCTAAAACTTGAGCTAAGTTTTTTCCAGGTATAAATTCTTGGACTAAATATTGAGAATAATCATCATGTAAGTTTGCTAATAATTCAGCTATTTGGGGATGTTTTCCTAAAGTATCTAATTTTTCTGCTTCTTCTTCAAACAAAGCGATCGCTCTTTTTACATCTACTTCATTTTGTGAGATAAAATAAAATTGTTTAATTATACATGGTGGTTTAGAAGGTTTGTCTTGATCTACTGCTAAATAAGTTTTGCTGAAACCTCCTTGACCAATCATTTTAATTGCTCGATAGCGGTCTTTTAGAAGTAACATAGAGTCACAAGTTAAACAAATTCTAGCTTCTGGTGGAGAATTAGGATTTTTGCAGTTTTCTTTGAGGCAATAATTCATATTTTTTCTACTCTCCTAACGATAAAATTTAGTCAGCACACCATATTAACGAAGTCAGAAGTCAGAAGTCAGAAGTCAGAAGTTAACCCACCCCTAACCTCTCCCAGGAGGGGAAGTAGGGGATTTGAGCAACTCTCCAAAAATATTGCGCCTTAAAAGGCGGGGTTTTAGACCCATGTTATTTTGATAATTTTTGAATTTTAACTTTTGACTTTTGACTTAAAAAAGGTGCTTTAGAAGAGCTTAATTGACATAACAATAATTTTTGAATTTTAACTGTTGACTGTTGACTTAAAAAAGGTGTTTTACAAGAGCTTAATTGACATAATAATAACTTTTAACTTTTAACTTTTAACTTTTAACTTTTAACTTTTAACTTTTAACTTTTAACTTTTAACTTTTAACTTTTAACTTTTAACTTTTAACTTTTAACTTTTAACTTTTAACTTTTAACTTTTGACTTTTGACTTTTGACTTTTAAATTTTGACTTTGTTACTGTTGCCAAATTTTAATTGTATTATCACTACTACCACTAGCTAAACTCTTTCCGTCCTGAGAAAAAGTAACAGAATTAACATATTTTAAATGACCTTCTAAATTGGCTATTTGCTGACCTGTTTCCCAATGCCAAATCTTAATAGTTTCATCCTCACTACCACTAGCAATAATATCTCCTTGAGGACTAAAAGCTATGGCACAAATATCTCTTGAATGTCCTTCCAAAGTCTTTAATATTTCACCTTGGTCTATTTGCCAAATTTTAATATTTCGATCGCGACCGCCACTAACTAAAGTTTTACCATCACAGCTAAAAGCAACCGCATAAATATAATGTATCCCTTGATAATAATTGCATAGAGTCTGAACAGCATTACCTAAATTTAGATCCCATAATTTAATCGTATTATCTTCACTTCCACTCGCCAAAATTTTGCCATCAGGACTAAAAGCAACCGCACGCACTGGTCGTGAATGCCCAGTCAAAGTCATTATCACTTTCCCATAGCTAGGTTCATAAATATCGTCCCCAAGTCGCCAAATTTTAATATTATTATCCTTACTTGCGCTAGCCAAAATTTTGCCATCGGGACTGAAAGCGATCGCCGTTACTCCCTTAGAATGACCAAAATATTCTCCCAGACTCCAGTCACCAAGAATACAAAGAAGTTTCCCTGTCTGAACTTCCCAAAGTCTAATAGTTTTGTCTTCACTCCCACTAGCTAAAATTTTGCCATCCTGACTAAAAGCAACAGAGTTGACATAACCAGAATGCCCAAACATAGTCAATATTTCTTTGCCACTATCTACTTCCCACAACTTAACAGTTTCATCCTCACTCCCACTTGCCACAAAATTATCATCAGGACTAAAAGCAACGGAACAAACCCATTTTTGATGACTGGTGAGAGTCTGTAGACATTTCCAAGTTTGAGTCGGTAGGGGTTCAGGTGTAACCTCCGGAGTTTGGATAGCAGTTTGATCTTGAATATGAGTCAAGTTGACTTGAGTATTAGCATTTAAAGTTTTGATGACTTCGTAAACAGACTGATAGCGACGGTTAATAGCATTTTCCACCAGTTTATCTAAAACATAACCCAACTGTTCACTCACAAAATTACTGTTTAAATAACGTCGCCATACCCAAGTACCCTCACCCACATCAAATAACTCAAAAGGCGAAACGTTGGTCAAAAGATGTAAGCAAGTTACCCCTAAACTATATAAGTCACTAGCAAATACTGCTTTGCCTCGGTTTTGTTCGGGAGGAGTATATTCCGGAGAACCGATAGTAGTACCTGTTTTCAAGAGTGCCGTTCCGAGAGCATATTTGGCAGCACCAAAATCTACTAATACTAACTGACTGGTACTGTTTTGACGACGAATAATATTGTCTGGTTTTATGTCACGGTGAATAACGTTGTGAGAGTGGATAAACTGCAACACTGGCAGTAAATTATTGAGTAAAGCTTTAATTTTCTCTTCATTGTAAGGCCCTTCAATTTCCAGAGCTTGGCCTAGATTTTGTCCGGCGATGAATTCTTGAACTAAGTATTGTCGCCCATCCTGGATGAAGTGGGCCATTAATTCGGGGATTTGGGAATGTCTACCCAATTCGTCTAATCTTGTAGCTTCTTTTTCAAAGAGTTCCGCAGCTTTGCTGATATTGTTTGTGCCTTGGGATGCTGGAAAAAATTGTTTAATTACACAATAGGGTTTGGAAGGTTTGTCTTCGTCGATAGCTAAGAATGTTCTGCCAAAACCTCCTTGTCCAATGAGGTTAAGGGGACGATAGCGGTCTTTGAGTAGTAGTTTTGAGCCACAGTTTTGACAATATATATTCCAGTCTGGGTTTTGGGGAATTTGACAGTTGGGGTTGAGGCAATGACTCATGCCGATATTTTTAGCTAAGGATAATATGGCGCTACGCGCAAGTCAAAAGTCAGAAGTCAAAAGTCAAAAGTCAAAAGTCAAAAGTCAGAAGTCATCCCTGACTACCTTTGAGCATTGATAAATGTCCTAACCTATTTGCGTAGTGCTATATTGATTATATTTTGCTTAGGAATTTTTGACTGAATTTGATTATTGGAGTTTATCAATTTATTGTCACTTTTTAAGAATAGGCAAGATAAGTTTTGAGAGTTTTTTATCAACTATATTGTTGTTTCTGTCAGAATTGGCTTAAGTTAAACATAAATTAATTTTTCTTGGTTTTTGTGTGAAGTAGCATTCGCGATCGCTTTTGTAGAAGGAAGAAGGAAGTCAGAAAACTGGTGGAGAAGCAAATTAGTGAAATTTTATCAAGGGAATGTTTTTAGTATCAGTTAAGCGTATGCTATTTACTTCATTATTATTATTGTCAAAAGATTCTGCTGGTTTCATTGTGCTTAACTTATTAATGGGTATTGAAGGGAATCTCATTATTATCTATCCATTTAAGGAAACTGTTCTACTTTGAGTATCCTAACTTCCAAAAATAAAGTTATTACTTGATGTTTATTTCTGTCAAAATCTAATTTTTCAACCTTAGTTATTGACTAAGCAAATATCTACAAATGGAGTTAATACTTGACCCGTCCACAATCCTTCAATTACTTAAGTTTGTTTGTTAAGAAAGTCATAGCATTCTTCAGTATCTTTCTAATGTTCATATATCAACCGAAGTTTATACCGTTCTGAATGGAGAGGTTGAATAAGTAATCTCTCACCTCTAAATGAGGTACTAAAACCATAGTTTTTACCACAAAGCCAACAGATTTTGGCATCAAGAAAAAAGCTGATACTTTCTCCCGGTATAGCTAAAATAAAATCAGATTTTAGTGGTGCAGCGGAGCTCAACCACCCTATATCAAATGGTACACTTGCACCATCTTTAGCCCTAATAATCTCAGGAAATAATCCAAAAGAAAAACTAAAGTAAAGAGGGCGATCGCTATTATTGGTAATCCTAATTCCTATCTCCACCGGATATCCTGGGGACGGATGTAAAGGTCGTGTTGATAGATGTTTTCCTATATCCGAAAGTTTTTGAATTAGGTCTTTTTTAGGAAGCACTAATACCTGTTATTGCACTAGAATTTTAAAGCTAATACCATTAACTTCGATACAATTACTTTCATTCATAAAATATAATTTTTTTTATTTCCTCCTCAAAAATTACATATATATTAGACATCTCCAAAAATTAAAAATTAAAGCAATTATCCTACAGAAATTATCAATTATTTTCCCCTACTCCCTACTCCCTCTTTTATAGAGATGTCTATTGTCTAAAAACATACTAATGCAGGATGGCAGAAATAACTGGTTACAAAATCCTAAAACAATTACAAATCAATACTTTTGACTTTTAACTTTTGACTTTTAACTTCCGCGTAGCGACACTAACTCAACTGGACAACAGCTTGCTCATTTAATAAAATTTCATTAGTCAATAAATCCTCTACAGTTATTCTGAGAAACCTAGATTCATCCACCCAAAACAACACCTTAATTCGATCGCTTCCAGGATTTCCGGGAGGATTTAATTGAGCAATACTACGACCTCCCTCTCGGTCATTTAAAGGTTTTACTACAGTTTGCTCTCCAGATATTTTGCGAGTAATTAGGCGATCGCCATCGAAATAAACTTCTGTCCCACCAGACTCAGCACCCAATTCTCCCAAAATTAATTCAATACTGGGTTGACTATTCACCGAAGCACCCAAAACCAACTCTACAGGATTACTAATTGGATATGGTTGACCAGACTTAATTAAAGGATGCCAACTATGAGTATTTTTCCTTCTATCCCAATAGCGGATACCATAACTGTGATACAAAAAGTCCTTAACCTCAACTCCTTGAGTTAATTGCAATGCTCCCTGAGAAATTGCTTCAAAAGGTTTTTCACAACGAATTTTTGCAGCATCAAAATATTCTTTTACCCACCTTTGAACTGCTGGTATTTGTGCTGTTCCTCCCACCAATAAAACAGCATCAATTTCTGATAATTCTATTCCTTGTCTTTTTGCCTGCTGTAAAACCTGATTCATGGAATTATCAAGACTGACAAAAAATCCCTTTTCCTTGAGAATTTCCTCAAAGTCATCTCGCCCTAATTCCAACTCATAACTTTCTAAATTTTCATCATCAAAATAAACTTCCGTTGCCTGCTGTTGTAAAGACAATTGAATCTTTAACTTTTCTGCCAAACGAGTAGTTAAAGGAGTCTTTTCAATACCTTGATTTTTGACAAAATAATCTACCAACCAATTATCAATATCCGACCCCCCTAAATTCTGTCCTGATTTTGCCAAAACTCTTGCCGTTTTTGCCTTTTGATTTGAACTTTTACCAAAAGATTTTTCACCCCATTTCAGAATAAAACCCAAAGGTTGTTTTTGTGCTGAATTATCCAACCGCACCAAAGATAAATCTAAAGTTCCGCCACCAAAATCAACCACTAATAAAATTTCTGCCTCTTTCATTCCATAACCTAAAGCTGCGGCAGTAGGTTCATCAATCATTCTTACTTGGTCAACCTGTAGAGACTGGCAAACCTCCCCCAACCAATTACGATAAGCCTCAAAACTATCTACCGGAACAGTAAAAATTAAAGATTCTACAGGCAAAGGCACTTTCCGAATACCAGCCACAACTTCTTGTAAAAATAACTCTCCTACTTGTTCAAAAGAGACCAACTGACCATCAAGTTCAGGCAAAAATCCTTTAATATCTGAGCCAATACCCCGCTTAAAATTCCGAAAGAAGCGAGAATCTGTATTCACATCGTAACCTTTATCTCTAACTTGCTGACCTATTACTACTTTCTTTTCAGCAGCATTTTCCACATAAACTAAACTAGGAATTAGAGGTGGATTTTGTCCAGAAATAATTGACAAACCTGGTAATTTAACAATTTCAGGCTGTTGAGTTGTTTGATTCCAACGGGAGATTACCGTGTTACTTGTTCCAAAGTCTATCGCGATCGCCATTCAGCTATCCAATTTAATATGCCATATTACTCAGAATTATAATGAGGATAGCTTGATTTATCAATCACAAACAAGAATAGACATCTCCACCAAATGAGGGAATAGGGAATAGGGAATAGGGAACCCACCCCTAACCCCTCCGGTGGAGGGGAATAATTGATAATTTCTGTACGATAATTGATTTTATTTTTGATTTTTGGAGATGTCTAATGAGGTAACTACTAATTACATTCAAACCAATCTTCACCACCAGGTAATTGGGCTAAATATTCATTGACTAAAATAGCCATTCATCTTCTTTTATATATAGCAATCCTAAATTGGTTGTGGCAAAATTCCATACTGAAAAAGTTTGGGAAAATCGAATATTTGACCATAGCGCAAAAAACTTAAATAGCCACTTAACTATTTTCAAAGAACTACAAAGATGATCAAACTGTCTGATGATTTTTTTGACTTGTAACCAAATATCTTCAACAGGGTTTTGCTCCGGGGCATTCGGGGTAAATTTTGTACAATTTATCAACCATTCTTCTTCTGGTAAATCTTGATTAATTTTTATCAAATATTCTCGAAATTCTTGATAATTATGATAAGTTGCGGCATCCCAAAATATTGCCAAT
>NZ_JAAHGM010000064.1:0-39088 GCF_010692625.1 Okeania sp. SIO2C2 | reverse complement strand
TTGAAGAAGGAGACAGGAGACAGGAGACAGGAGACAGTCGGAAAATTACATGGGGATTCGCTCCCCCAAGTAATGCGTGAACACCCCCGTTGACGGTGGGGTATTAAACCCACAAAGAAAATGATAATTAATACAACTAAAATTATGGCACAGACAAATTTTAGAAAAACCAACCAATCAGAAAATAGAACGCAAAATATGAGCCAAAATTTCCACAACAAATCTGAGCAAAAAACTGTACATACTCAAAGAAATAATGAATCATTAGCAATTGTTCCAGTAGAAGTGTGGGAACCGGATACTAATCAAAAATCATTAGGAATCAAAGCAAAAACTAATACTTTAATAGAAGATTTAGCCGCCTTACAGGCTAATATAGATGTCCGAATTAATCAACTTCAACTATTAATAGAAAAAGAAGGAGCTGCAGCCGAACGATTAGAATTATTAAACGAAATTACTTCCCATATTCGGGAATATATCAACTTAAAAGACATCTTTAAAACAGTAGTAGAAGATGTCAGATCTGCCCTACAAACAGATAGAGTAGTAGTTTATCAATTTGACAAAAACTGGAAAGGTACAGTTGTTGCAGAATCAGTTAATAGTGACTGGCCACAAGCTATAGGGGCAGAAATAACCGACCCCTGCTTTGCAGACCGTTATGTAGAGTTTTATCAAAAAGGCCGGGTAAAAGCGACTGCTGATATCTACCAAGGAGGATTAACAGAATGTCACATCAGTCAACTAGAACCTTTTGCTGTTAGAGCTAACTTAGTCGCTCCCATTGTTGCCAACGAAAAATTATTAGGCTTATTAATTGCCCATCATTGTTCTGAACCACGACAATGGGTAGAATCAGAAATAGAATTTTTTCAGCAACTCGCTACTCAGCTAGGCTATGCTGTAGACCAAGCTCTACTACTAACAAAACAAAAAATAGCTACCGAACAAGCTCAAAAACTTAATTACATCAATTTCCAGATTCGTCAATCTTCAAATGTTCAAGAAATTCTCACTATTTCAGTTGAAGAAACTCGCGAAGCTCTTGATTGTGACAGAGTAATAATATACGAATTTGACAAAAACTGGAAAGGTACAGTTGTTGCAGAATCAGTTAATAGTGACTGGCCACAATCTATAGGGGCAGAAATAACCGATCCTTGCTTTGCCGATCGCTACGTTCAATCCTATCAAAGGGGACGGGTTAAAGCCACAGAAAATATTTACGAAGCTGGGCTAACAGAGTGCCATATTAATCAGCTTAAGCCCTTTGAAGTAAAAGCTAACTTAGTTGCTCCCGTAGTAGTAGAAAAAAAACTCATAGGTCTATTAATTGCCCATCAATGCACAGGGCCTAGAGACTGGACAGAATTAGAAATTGACTTAATTCGCAAGTTGGCTATTCAAATAGGTTATGCTCTAGAACAAACATACCTATTGCAAAAACAACAAGCTGCTGCCAAGCAAGCTCGATTTTTAAACGAAATTGGCATCAAACTCCGGACTTCCCAGAATGCCGAAGAGATTTTTGATCTTATTGTAGAAGAAGCCCGCGGTACATTAGAAGCCGATCGCGTCATACTTTATCAATTTGATGCTGACTGGAATGGTAAAGTAGTAGCCGAGTCAGTAGATCGAGCTTGGCCTCAAGCTTTTGGTAAAAAAATATCTGAGCCTTGCTTTAAAAAAAATTATCTCAAATCATATCTGCGAGGACGAATTAGCACAATAGAGAATATTGATGAAGCAGGATTAGGAGAATGTCATATCCAACTTTTAAAACCTTTTGCCGTTAAAGCTAATATTGTTGCTCCCATCATCGCCGAACAAAAACTTCACGGTTTGCTAATCGTACATCAATGTTCTGCACCTCGTAAGTGGCAAGAATCAGAAATTGACTTTACTAAACAACTAGCCACCCAGGTAGGTTTTGCCCTTGACCAAGTAACATTATTACAACAGCAACAAGCCGCTACAAAACAAGCTATTGCCCTCAATCAAATCAGCTCCAATATTCGTAAATCTCTTAACCCTCAAGACATCTTGAACACTACAGTCGAGGATCTGCAAGAAGCTATTCAAGCAGACCGAGTTATGGTCTATAAATTCGATCCTCAGTGGAAAGGTACAATAATAGCAGAATCAGTAACAGTCGGATTTCCAGAAGCATTAGGAGCTGAAATTGTAGACCCATGCTTTGCTCAAGGTTATATTAAGCCATATCTGAAAGGGAGAGTTAAACCAACCAATGATATCCGTGAAGCTGGATTAACAGAATGCCATATTAAACAATTAGAACAGTTCAATGTGAAGGCAAATTTAGTAGCTCCCATTATCACAGATAAAAATTTATATGGTTTATTAATCGCCCACCAATGTTCTGCCCCTCGCTACTGGGGAGCATTAGAAATTGACTTAATTAAGCAATTAGCTATTCAAGTTGGTTACGCATTAGACCAAGCATTATTGCTACAGCAACAACAAGCAGCGACTCAACAAGCTCGGTTACTCAGTGAAATTAGCTCCCGTATCCGGGAATCTCTAGAATTGGAAAAAATTTTCCAAACTACTGTAGAAGAATCACTGGTACTGATGAAAGCTGACCGTATTGTCATATATCGTTTCGATGAAAACTGGGAAGGTAAAATTATTTATGAGTCAGTCAAACCTAATTGCTCAAAGATTGCAGAGATGGAAACAGAAATTCCCTGTTTCCCTGCTGAGTATGTAGAACCCTATCGTCAAGGTCGAGTACAAGTCACAGAAGATATTAACAAGGCAAATTTAACAGACTGTCACCGAGAACAGTTGGAAAAATGGCAGGTGAAAGCAAATGTGGTAGTGCCAATTTTAGTAGGTCAAAAACTTTATGGTTTATTAGGTGCTCATCAATGTTCTGATACAAGACAATGGCAAGATTCAGAAGTCCAAGTTTTCAAACAACTGGCTTTACAAGTGGGTTCTACCCTGGAACAAGCTCTCCTATTAGAACAGGTAATCCAGGCTCGGAAAACAGCAGAAACTATCTCTCAGGAGCAACAAAAGGGTAAAGAATTATTAGAAAATCAAATAGAAACTTTTTTGACAGAAATAGAAAATTCTTTTGAGGGGGACTTGACAGTACGAGCTAATGTAACAGTAGGTGTAATGGGTACTGTGGCTGACTTTTTTAATGCCACGATTGAAAACTTACAGCAGTTGGTACTACAGGTGAAGTCAGCAACAAATATTGTGAGTTCCACAACTGAAGGTAACAATGCTGAAATTGAAAAATTGTCCGGTGAAGCTCATCGTCAAGCAGAAGCGATCGCTAATGCTCTTGGGCAAATTCAGGTAATGGCAAATGCGGTTAAAGCAGTAGCTGCTAATGCTCAACAGGCAGAAGCTAAGGTGCAGCAAGCAAATCAGATTCTGCAAACTAGTGATGCTGCAATGAACCGTAGTGTGGAGGGAATTGTGGTAATTCAAAAAACAGTGGAGGCAACCGCTCGGAAGGTGAAAAATTTAGGGGAAACTTCTAAGAAAATTTCACGGGTGCTGAATTTGATTAATGATTTGGCAAATCAAACAAATATTTTGGCGTTGAATGCTTCGGTAGAGGCAACCAGAGCGGGGCAAGATGACCAAGGATTTGCTACAGTTGCTAGTGAAGTACGTTCTCTTGCGGAACAGTCAGCTAGTGCTACTCAAGAAATAGAGCAAATTGTTGAAGAAATGCAATCTGATACTAGCAAAGTTGTCAAGGCAATGATAGTAGGTCGCAAGCGGGTAATGGTAGGAACTCAGTTAGTTAAAGGAGCGCGAAAAACTCTGACTGATTTATTGGATGTGAGTGCACAGATCAGTGAGTTGGTAGAGGAGATTACTTTGTCTGCGACTACTCAAGCTAATACTTCTAGCAAACTGTCAAAAACAATGCAAGAAGTGGCAAACATCGCTAATCAAACTTCTGAACAATCTATGAATGTTGCAGAGTCTTTTTCTAAGTTACTAGAGGTAGCAGGAGATTTAGAAAAGAGTGTGGCGGAGTTTAAGGTAAATTAAATAGGGCTTGCTGAAAAAGTCTTATGAGTGAGGGGAGGAGTCAGGAGGACCGAGTCAGGAGTCAGGATAAATGGGAATTATAGAGGAGGTAGTCAGATATTTTGCCCCTTGATTTTTCTGTGCTTGTCTACCCAAAATGCCAACTTTTTGAGCATTTTAGACTGAAACAAGCGCACTTTTTTCGATGTGAGGTTTTATATCAGTTTTATGAAGCAGGTAGTTCTAAAATGGTTTGATCCCACATTACGCACTTCAAAATGTATAGTGCTGTGCGCAGGCAACAGCTCCGGAAGGGGGAATAAAAAGCTGATCAGATAAAACTTTTAGCTATTGGACACCTCTTGTAATTTGTAAATATGCCAGCGCACATTGCTATAGTATAAAAAATCAGGAGTCAGAACTCACAACTCAGGAGTCAGGAGAAAATAATGGTCGGTAATCAGAGAAAGAAATTAAGTACAAATACTTAGCAGTTTCCTGGTAAACGGCGCGATGGTGCTCCGGACGATGCGGAGCACCATCGTGAAGGCTAATTAACTTAATTTACAGAGTATAAATACTTAGGGGATAGGAAATTTTGTGCTACTTTGTATATTACAAATTGACGTGCCGAATGTGGGTTTTATAGATACAGAAGTTCCCTACTCCCTAAAACCATCAATATAGCAGTCGAAGCAAAGGATGTGGACATATCAAAAGCTTAAAAGTCAGACAACGCCAGATTTTTCGGTCTTTCGGTTCTTTATTCTGCTATATATGTACTTCCAGAGGGTAGGAAACTGCTGTATTTAAGATTAATATCAAAAACTTAATGTGGCGTTGCTGACTGGTGGGTATGATTTGATAATTTTGTATTTGGGATTTTTTATTTTGGATGGTTTGAACTACTTGTTAATATTAATTTTTCCCAGATCCGGTGTTCCCTGTTCCCTGTTCCCTATAAACCTACTTTCATACCTTAATTCAGCAATGTCCTTAATGTTTGCCCACTGTGATACTTTCAATTTTCTTCCCTGTTGCCTGTTCCCTATGGATTTAGATTTTATAAATAATGATAGAAATTGACGATCAAGCCTACAAATTTTTTGTAGAAGAAGCTACAGAATTACTACAGACTCTTGAACAAGGATTAATACATATCTCTCAAGAGCATGAGATCCAAAAACTACATCAACTAATGCGGGCAGCTCACTCAATTAAAGGTGGTGCTGCTTGTATTGGTTTAATGGGAATTCAAACAATTGCTCACGACTTAGAAAATAGTATTAGAGCGCTTTATCAAGAAAATACTGTTTTTGACCTAGAGTTAGAAAATCTACTGCTACAAGCTTTTGACTGTTTGCGATCGCCTACTGTTAAACAAATTGAAACAGGTAACTACGACCAAGAGAATTCTATTATTAAGGCCAAACAAGTTTTTGAGCAGATAGAAAAGAAACTTGGACATTCTTTAGAAGAAGCAGCAGAATTTCCCGAAGTATCGATGGAAGAGGGTGATATGACTAAATTTCTGTTTACAGAAGAAATACCCTCTGGTTTGCATCGTTGGGAAAATTTATTGGCTGGAAAGAATAGCACTGACAGTGGTTTATCCATTAAAGATGAACTGAAGAGACAAGCTGAAGTATTTGCAACTTTAGGGACAATGCTAAATTTGCCTGGGTTTACTTCTATTGCTCAAACTACGATCAAAGCTTTGGAAGTAAATCCAAAATACATAAAAAAAATTGGTACACTAGCTCTAGCAGATTTTTGGGCAGGGCAAAAAGCAGTATTGGCAGGCGATCGTACTCAAGGAGGGAATCTAAATGCCACATTGGTCAAACTAACAAAACCACTAAAATCTCGAAAGGTAGAAACAACTGCTAAGAGAAAACAAGTTAATCAACCAACTCAAGCAGTAAAAGCTGTTGTCCCTCAAAAATCTGAAGTTGCAGTGGAAACAGAAAATGTCAAAACATCTAATAGTGCGACCGCATCAGTAAATATTTCTCAAAAACAAGTTTCTGCACCGGGAGTTGCTAATCAAAAGAAACAAATTCAGCAAAAGCAAATTACTTCTACATCCTCATCTTCTTTGGGTGTCAGGATAGATATCAACCGTCTGGAAATGCTGAATAATTTGCTGGGAGAATTAGCCACTCAAGATAATAGTTTTATTCTCCAAAATCAACAATCTCAAGCTTCAATAGGAACTTTAGAAAAAGGGTGGCAAAAATTTTATCAGTTAATGATGAAACTTCAAGATATGAAGACTTTTTCAGAACAACTAAATAAATCCCCCAATTCTCAGAATAATCAACTAGCATATCTGGTAAATATACTGCCAAATCTATTAGAAGAAATTGCTCAAGTAGGCGAAGCTGTGAATGACATTAAACTACTACATCAGCAAAGTCAACAAGTTGTCAAAAAAAGACAACAAACCTTACAGCAAATACAAAATAATCTCACAAAAACTCGAATGTTACCTGTGGAATCATTATTGAATCGATTTCCTAGAATGATTAGAGATTTGTCAGTGCAAAAGCAAAAACAGGTCAAACTCGAATTAGTGGGGATGAATACTCTAATTGATAAAGTAGTTTTAGAGAAATTGTACGATCCTATGGTTCATATAGTCAGAAATGCTTTCGATCATGGTATCGAACCCCCAGAAATCAGACAAAGTAATGGTAAATCAAAAGAAGGAAAAATCACTATTAAGTCTTATTATCAAGGGAATTATACTTACATAGAAATTCGAGATGATGGTCGGGGTATAGATGTTAATAAAATTCGGAATCTAGCTATACAAAAAAAAATTTTTTCTGTCACTGAAGCTGCTAAATTATCCACTAAACAATTATACAAATTATTATTTTATCCTGATTTTTCAACTACAAAAAAAGTGAGCGATTTATCAGGAAGAGGGATGGGATTAGAATCAGTTTACAGTCAAATAGAATCATTGAAAGGAAATATTACTATTCAATCCCAACTTGGTCAAGGGACAAAATTTATTCTGAGACTGCCATGGACTTTAACAATTACAAAATTATTGGTTTTTCGCATGGAGGGAAATTTATTTGCAATTCCTTTAGATATTTTAGCAGCCATTATATATGTTGACCCTAGCGAAATTAAAGTCGAGGGCAGGGAAAAAGTATATTATTGGAAAGGCAAAAAGGTATCTATAGCACCATCAATCTTGTTGGATTATAATTATCCCATAGTTTCAGGAAGTATTCAACAAGAATCAGTGGAATTTTCTTGGAAAAATTCTTATACAAAAAACTCTCAAGGGAAAGTGATGTTGTTATTGATATCTGAAGATTCAGATACAATTGCCATCAAAATTGAACAAATATTAATGGAGCAAAATTTGACCATTAAACCTTTTAGCAAAATTTTAAAAGCACCATCATATTTATATGGTTGTACAATTTTAGGAGATGGGAGCTTAGTACCAGTTATTGATGGTATTCAATTATTAGAAAAAATATTACACACAGAAAAATTAGATGCTAAAATTTTACTAAAAAATACTTCTAAATTTAAACAGTCTATTCTTTCTAAACTACCAACTATTCTAGTAATTGATGATTCTTTAACTACTCGCCAAGCTATTTCCAGTACTTTACAAAAAGCAGGATATGATATTGTTCAAGCTAAAGATGGATGGCAAGGGTTAGTAAAACTACAGCAAAATACTCAAATTCAAGCTGTTATTTGTGATGTAGAAATGCCACAAATGAATGGTTTTGAATTCCTCAGTCGTTGTCGTAAACAATATCCTATAGCACAAATGCCAGTATTAATGTTAACATCTCGTAGTAGTCAGCGCTATCGTATATTAGCTAAACAATTAGGTGCAAATGACTATTTAAGTAAGCCTTATTTAGACCAAGAATTAATTAATAGTTTACAAAGCTACTTACAGGTTTAATTAAAAGGGAATAGGGAATATGTAATATCATGTCCGTTTGTATCGTTTGTGTAAACCCAAAGGTAAATATATAGGGTTTGCGCTCAAAAGTCTTATGGGTGAGGGTAGGAGACAGGAGACAGGAGACAGGAGACAGGAGAAATGGGAATTTGGAGGAGGTAGGAGCGGGCGTTTTGTCCCAAGATTGTTCTGCCCAACTCTTGACCAAAATCCTGAATTTTTGAACCATTACCACCTAAAACTTCGCACCCCCTCCAGACCTAAAATTGCTCAAACTAATACCAGTCAATACTTTGATATTTAATCAGCAAACCCTATATAGAACCCTTATGGTATTGGAGTCCAGTAGGGTGCGTTAATGAAATGTAACGCACCATCTAGATTTTAGGGGTTGCACATTATGGAATGATACTGCCAAAAATAGGTTTAGACTTTGACTAAAAAAACCTAATATTAATCGTTCTAGCAATTATCAAATCCAAAATCAAATTCAATCAAAAATCTCAAATCATTCGCCACTGTGCAACGCCAGATTTTAATTTGTTGAACTATTATTCTTCACTCATAATTTTAGGAGTCCAGTAGGGTACGTTAATGATATGTAACGCACCATCTAGATTTTAATTTGTTGAACTATAGCAAGGAACGAATTGGTTAAGACATAGATTGATGATCAACCTTAGACAGAGAAATACTTTTTCCAGTATTGCCTGTTCACTGTTCCCTGCTATATTATTCTTCACTCATAATTTTAGGAACTTTAAAAAAGTCTCCATCTTGCTCTGGAGCGCAAGAGAGAATTTCTTCTCTATTTGGAAAAGTTTCCAAATCATCATCACGAGTGATATTACTAACATCAATTGCCCTAGTAGTAGGAGGTACTTTCTCTGTATCTAATTCACTCAACTGCTCGAAATAATCCAAAATACTACTTAACTGAGTCGTAAATTTTTCTTCTTCTTCTGGGTTAAGTTTTAATCTAGCTAAATGTGCAACTTTACGGACTTGTTCGCTGTCAATCATTAGTAATTTTTTCCTCTTTTCAAAACTCTAAAATTAACTACATTTAGAAAAATACATCTTTAGTTGACCGCCCAGTAACTTTCAACCAGTTTTGAGCTTCAATATAATTATTAGGAGCTAAACTTATTGCCTGTTGCCAATATTCCGCCGCTTTATCAAACCAACCATTTGCTTCTTCTGATAAACCTTTTTCTTTTGCCTGTTCTCCTCTGTAGTGAAGAATCACAGCAATATTATTTAAAGCTTGAGGCATTCTCGGATTATTTTCTAAAGCTTCGTGATAGTATTCTAATGCTTGATCATGTTCGCCATTACTAGCATGAATTAAACCTATATTATAAAGAATATAACTCCGGTCATTAGGGTCATTTTCTAAATTCAAAGCTTCATAATAATTTTCTAATGCCTCAGCATATTCACCATCACCCTGTGCCGACATTCCATCACGATAATAAGCAAAAGCCTCTTTAGCTTGATTATTTGTTGGTAGCAGCTTCAAAATCAAATCTGCCATGACCGTAAATGATTTGTCAATGAAATTATCATTACGTTGAGTTCTGGGCATATTACAACTCTATATTAATTATTGAGTACATAATATAGAGTAGAACAATTCTGGGTAAGTTGCACATACTTTGTTCACAAAAGTTATCGGCCCAAAATATTATATGGCTAATTTTTTATTGATATTTTAATTATTTTTAGGCAAGAAAAGTGAACTGTTATTTTTATTCTAAAGTAGAACAATTTGGAGCTATTTTTCTTATTAAGTTCATTATTTTAGGGTGCGCCATTACGGCTAAAATATCAGCTGTGAAAGGTATTTAACAATCCGTTGTAACGCACCATTTTAGATTTGTCAGTCTAGTACATAAAGTTGGCAGCAGTTTTCCGGATTAAGAATTATTGATCGGAAGGTTTTAGTAAAATAGGCTTTGGTTTTGCAGAAGGTTTAGGGATATATAAAATATCACAATTATCAACTAATTTACTAATGATTAAAACTTGCTCATTTGTTAAACATTTAGGATATTGCTGTAACATCTGTGTTAGTTCTTGAAAACCTTGCAATATAGGAACAGAAGAATTAGTTGTGCCAATCCATTTTTCTACAGGAAAAACAACAGGAGCAAATATAAAATTTTCCGGGAAACCAGAAACTTGAGGCATAATCGAATTTTCAAACATTTTTTTGTGATATATACTTTGAGAAGTAGGGGTATTTTCTAATGGAAACCACTTTGCTCCTTCCCTTCTTTTTCATTGATCTTGATTAGCAGAAAATGAACATTTCCCAGTTTTGACTTCTACTAAAAAAGCACCTGCATTGCCAATAATTAAAAGGTCTATTTCTGTAAGGTTTCTAGATTTTGTAGGAATTAAAGCATTTTTAAACATTACCCAATTATCAGGTAGTGACATGAGTAATAATGATAAAAAAGTCTCGCCTAAGTTGCCTTTTATTTGGTTTCTAAATTGTTTAAACTGAAAAAAAACAGCGCCAATTTCTCCAAATAAACCACCCCCTAAATCTTGTTTCACTTCTTGTCTATTGTCATAAATTTTTTCCTGAATTTTTGCTTGAAAAGCTTGTTGTAGTGATGGAGATTGTTTTAAAATTCTCATGATTTTTATTTATGGCTTGCTGATTAAATCTAAAACCATTGACATATAAAAAAAAGTGCCTTTTTGAGGTCGAAAAAAGTGCCTGGTTTTTAGTCTAAAACGCTCAAAAAGTTAGTATTTTAGGCTCATAGTTGGGCAGAAAAATCCCAAATTGACAATTCTGACTCCTACCTCCTCCCTCATTCCCATTTCTCCTGTCTCCTGTCTCCTGTCTCCTGTCTCCTGTCTCCTGACTCCTAATTAAATTTTAGACACAGCATCACAGTTTGCCAAATACCACCGCCACGGCAACTCAGTCCCTTTCATAATGCCAATACGAGTTGTTTGTACTATTTGCAAATCTTCCTGAAGTTGCCTCGTGGGATGTTCCAACCACATAGGTCTCCCCACTCGCAAAGGTAAACCATTCAAACTAAGGTCAATATCCAGTAAACGACAAAGCTTACCTGGGCCCGCAGCAAGACGAGAAATTTTAGGTTTTGATTTTTGTTTTGGAATATATTCCCATAACCAATCTGGCACAGACTCCAATTGTAAAGCTCTAATTAAGACAACACTAGGAACCCCATCTGCATCTGTCACAATATTTAAACAGTGGTACATTCCGTAAATTAAGTAAACGTAGCTCATTCCTGGAGGGCCAAACATCACAGCATTTCGTGGGGTACGACTGCGATAAGCGTGACAAGCAGGGTCTCCTGGTGCATAAGCTTCGGTTTCTACGATGGTGCTACGGATAATTTTGTCATTGGACATCTGTCGCACTAAAGTACAGCCTAGTAAATCTGGGGCCACTTCGGGAGATGGGCGTTCTAGCCAAGTATTGTCTATAATTTCATTTGTTTGAGTTAAATTCATTAAAGGAGTTTGTGCAGGATGGATATTAAATTAATTTTAATTGGATTAACTGTATTGTTTAGTGTTGGTTGTCTATTCTTTGGCACTAAGAATGGATTCTATGATACTGATGATTATCATGGAAATGGTTGTGCCCATTAAGTAGGGCTTTCTGAAAAAATTGGCTGGTGAGGTAGGACACGGGGACGCACCAGACGCGGAGACTCGGAGACGGGTCGATTTGTGGAGCAACAGGCAAGGGTTTCGGCCATTTTATATGAAGAAATTTTCTTGAATTTCAGTATTTTGAGACAAATAAGAGCCAATAACTAGGAGATAAACTGAATATAAAAAGCTTCATTACCTTAGCTGTCCTGACTTTTCGCTTTATGAACCCAAGCCCTAAGTAGGCGATCGCGGTAGCGATAGAATGTTTTAATTTTTCAATTTTTGATAATTTATTTATTGTATTTCTTGGGCAGAATAGTAGTTTGTCCAAGAATTTCTATTTTTTACCAACTCTAATTCCTATTTTTTATTATCTATTCGATCAGAAGTTAAAATAAATTCTCCACTTATGAAGATTTAATGCTCCATAATTATGATATAGAAAATCAGTTTTACTACTGATATTTGATTTTTCAATTTATATCATGTCCGGTTGAACAGTTATAAATAAATAACGATGGAGGAGTCAGGAGTCAACCCACCCCTAACCCCTCCCAGGAGGGGAAGTCAGGAGTCAGAAGGGAAGAAAGAAGAAAGAAGAAAGAAGAAGAATAGGAGGAGAAGTAGAAAGTTTTTTTATCACTAATTATCCGGACATGATATTAGAGGTTGTCTGAGAAGTCCCATTTACTACATCCAAGCCCCTAAATCCCCCAATTTTGGGGGACTAGAGCAAGCAAATTGATTCTTGTTCCTCCCAAAGTAGGGGGGCTAGGGGGGCAAAATTCACTATCAAAAAACTTTTCAGATATCTTCTGATCAGATATTTTCTTAAAGGAATAATCTTGGGTTTTATGCTCGATTTAAGCTTGACTTGAACTCACTATTTGAATAATTTTTATCTACTTTTTAAATTTTAATTATACCAATCAAAGAATGCTACAAAAAAAAGGCTGAAAATTATCTCTAAAAATAACCGCTCCAAGCCTATAATTTACCTATTTCGATTGTTTTGCCTTTAGTTATGATTTGTTTATTACCGAAATATTGTGGTTTAAAGCCGACCCTTTTAAGAGGATAATAAATAAAAATTTTCCTGTTCGTCAATCCTCTGCTTTTCAAGAAGAGGTAATTCTTTCTAAATTATAAATTCTAAATTCTTGAATTCTAAATTCTAAATTCATAATGAAATCATCCATACCAGTAGAAACAGACCTAGTGCTAATAGGTGGCGGTCATAGCCATGCGATCGCTATTAAAGATTTTGCGATGAACCCTATACCAGGAGTAAGATTAACCTTAATTACAGATGTATATCATACTCCCTATTCTGGGATGCTACCTGGATATGTGGCAGGTTTATATACTTTCGACCAATGTCATATTGACTTGCGTCCCCTCGCAAAATTTGCCGGAGCTAGAATATTTGTAGACCGCGCTATTGGTCTAGACCTGGAGAAAAATCAGGTAATTTGCGCTAACCGTCCACCTGTAACTTTTGATGTACTATCCATTGATATTGGCAGTACTCCCGCTAGCTTAACCGTACCGGGAGCAAGAGAATATACTATTCCTGTCAAACCCATATCAAAATTTCTCACCTACTGGCACCAGATAACAGCAACAGTTGCTCAGTCACCAGAACAAAAAATCTGTATCGGAATAGTTGGAGGTGGTGTCGGAGGTGTGGAGTTAGCATTTGCAGTACAAAGTCATCTCCATCAAATTTATCAGGATGCTAGACAACCGACTAATAATCTGGAGTTGCATCTGTTTCATCGGACTACAAGACTATTACCCGGACGCCATCGTTGGGTGGGAAAGCAAGTTGAGAAAATTCTGAAAAGTCGCGGTGTGGTATTGCATTTAGAAGAAAATGTTACTGGGGTGAAAAGTAAGGATAGGCAAGACATTGATTTTGCCACTGATGAGCAAGACAGTGATTTTGCCACTGATGAGCAAGACAGTGATTTTGCCACTGATGCACGGATAAATGATCGGAAAACTCAAGATAAGGAGAGGCAAGATATTGATTTTGCCACGGATGGGCAAGACAGTGATTTTGCCACTGATGCACGGATGAATTATGAGAAAATTCTAGACAAGGAGAGGCAAGACAGTGATTTTGCCACGGATGGGCAAGACAGTGATTTTGCCACTGATGCACGGATAAATGATCGGAAAACTCAAGATAAGGAGAGGCAAGACAGTGATTTTGCCACGGATGGGCAAGACAGTGATTTTGCCACGGATGGGCAAGACAGTGATTTTGCCACTGATGCACGGATGAATTATGAGAAAATTCTAGACAAGGATGAGCAAGACAGTGATTTTGCCACTGATGCACGGATGAATGATGAAAAAAACCAAGACTTCGGGCCCAAAATTATTGAGTGTAATTCGGGATTACAAATAGAATGCGATATCCTGTTCTGGGTAACTCAAGCATCTGCTGCACCTTGGTTACAAACAGCGGGGTTAGCAACAGATGCTAGTGGTTTTATTTTAGTCAATGACAAACTACAGTCAATTTCTCATCCGCAAGTGTTTGCTGCTGGAGATGTGGCAACAATGGTTAACCATGCACGACCAAAAGCTGGTGTTTTTGCAGTACGACAAGGAAAACCCTTATTGGAAAATTTACAACGCGCTCTCCAGAGAAAACCTCTACAGTCGTTTATACCTCAGAAAAACTTCCTGATTTTAATTGGTACTGGAGACCAACGAGCGATCGCTTCTCGTGGCAAAATGGGATTTGGTCCTGAGTCTTTACTTTGGCGTTGGAAAGACCACATTGACCGCAAATTTATGGATAAGTTTACCAACCTGAAGATGGAAGGTAGAAGTTATCCCTCCTCTGGGAAAGGGAAGAGTAGAAAGAGGAAAGATTCCCAAATTATGCACTGTGCTGGTTGTGGAGCGAAGGTAGGCAGTAAGGTTTTGGAGAAGGTGCTGCAACGCATTCAACAGCAAACACAGAGGGATGATATTTTGATTGGTATAAATACTCCTGATGATGCAGCAGTAGTTAGGGTGCCAGAAGATAAGGTGATGGTGCAGACTATTGATTATTTTCCTGCATTGGTGGATGACCCTTATTTATTGGGAAAAATTGCGACTAATCATTGTTTGAGCGATTTATTTGCCATGGGAGCAACTCCTCAAAGTGCTTTGGCGATCGCTACTATTCCTTATGCTTCATCCACTCAACAAGAGGATGATTTATATCAATTGTTATTGGGAGCAACGGAAATTCTTAATCAGGCAGGTGCTGTTTTGATGGGGGGTCATACAACTGAGGGAGCAGAATTAGCTTTTGGTCTTACTTGCAATGGTTTAGCATTTTCGGAGAAACTATTGTACAACAGTGGGATGCAGTCGGGAGATGTGTTGATATTGACGAAAGCGTTGGGGACGGGAGTGTTATTTGCTGCGGATATGCGTCTGCGAGCAAAGGGACGTTGGATTGAAAGTGCAATTGAATCAATGTTGGTTCCAAATCAGAATGCTGCCAAATTGTTATTAGAATATGGTGCGACTGCTTGTACGGATGTGACGGGATTTGGATTAGTAGGACATTTGCTGGAAATGGTGAAAGCTTCTCAAGTTACTGTGGAGTTGGAAATGGAGGCGATTTCTGTATTGCCAGGAGTAGCAGAAATTTTGCAGCAAGGTATTTTTAGTTCGCTGTATCCGGAAAATCTGCGGATGTCTGCATCAATTCAAAATTCGGAGCAGGTAAGTACCCATGTTCTTTATCCATTGTTGTTTGATCCACAGACTTCTGGGGGGTTGCTTGCTACTGTACCTGGGGAGTCAGCGAGTGCTTGTTTGCAGGCCCTGCAGCAGGAATATTCTGAAAGTAGAATTATTGGTAGAGTGTTAACGAAGTCAGAAGTCAGAAGTCAGAAGTCAGAAGTTATTTTTGTAAGGGGGACTTAAGCACCGCTCCAATGCATAAAATAATATGTGTCAGTCCACTACTGGACTACAATTCTTTTAATACCAATTCCCAAAAATAATGGGTGCATCTCAATTTTGAATAAAGCCAAAAATTTATCGCTTTTAGGGAACAGGGAACAGGGAACAGGGAACAGGGAATATATAGGAAAAAAGTATTTTTGCAAATATGAGATCCACCCAAAATAATGCTATACTTCCCATGAAACTTCAGTTATTAAGTAATAATAATAGTTGAATCATGTTTGTAACGATTATCGGTATCAAACCAAGACATCTTATCCCTTTTTACCGAATAATTAATAATTAATAATTAAATAATTCTGGTTTAAAGCATCCCCTTTTAAGGGGAAAAAAGCGGTCGAGGGATGGCGTTAGCGGAGCGGCTCTGATCAGAGCGGGTCTCCTCGCCATATCCAATCGACCAAGAGAAGAAATAATATTTCCTTATTTTCAATCAAGGACGGTTTTAACCAGAGGTAATTATCAATTATCCATTATCAATTATCAATTAATGAACCTACTCCCTACTCTCAAGGATATGTAGCAATACTTTTGAGAAATGGTATAATACCAAATTGATAAATGTTTGCTACAAATAGTTAGGGTATTTATTTTAATGCGCGAATTTAGAATTTAGAATGCAGAATGGATAGATTTAATACCATTTTTGATGTTGCAAATTACCTTTTTCGTGAAACAGACTTTATCTCAAAGTCTTTTTATGGTGCTTATTATTCGTAACATTCTTTTTTCAAAATTGTATAACATCAGGAATTTACAGAAATTAAACTGTAGATATACAAATATATTGTGCAAAAATTAAAGGAATAAAAATTAACTATGGCAACTAAACTCTGGCGGAATATTTGGCGAGTTCTCAACACAGAAATAGAATTGAATTTATCAGAAACTGTTAAAGGTGGAGTTGAGTCTGGTAAGGCAGTTTTGGAAATAGCAAAAGCTCTACAAGAAAATAAGGATGCTAAAGAATTAAAACCTTTTATTGAAAATATTGATTCTGTTTTGGATGTGTTAAATTCTCCCCTGGGAAAAGTTGCCGGGGCGGGTTTACCTTTTTTGCCTATTGCAACTGGAATTATTACTTTTATTATTGAAAAAACTCGTCAAGAGCCAACTTTAGAAGATGAAGTACAATTGGTGGCTCAGGTGGCTTATTTAGAAAGTTTACGACAATTTTTAATAGACCATCCAAAAATTCAAAATAGGCTGACAGAAACTGAGGCTTCGGAAGCGGTACAAAAACAGATTAAAAAGTTGGATGGAGAAATATATTTTAATGGCCTAGATGCTAAAGATACTTTGATTTGTTTTTATGATTCACCTTTGAGAAAAAAGTTTGATAAAATTTTGCTTAAACGCTTCAAAGAATCTGGTTTGACTGAAAATAATGCTAAAATTGTCACCGAAAGAATCTCTCGCAATACTCACCGTTATATAAAAGAAGCAGTGCTAGATGTGAAAGACAATGCTAAGAAATTAGCCGGAATTTATGGGTATGGGTGGCAACAAGATTTGGAAGTTTATGGGAGTATTGATAAGTATTTGAAAGAGGCGATCGCTATTAAACCAGACGAAGAAGTATTTGATGAAAAATTCACTTTTCGACAAATTTATGTGCCACTAGAAGTCAAACCTGTTAACTCCGATGGGAAGGTTGAAGAAACAGCAACACCTCAGAATATTGAGAAGTGGGCAAAAACAATTTTGCTGGATAAAAACAAAGACAAACAGGTGTTATTTATTCAAGCAGGACCGGGAAGAGGAAAAAGTTTATTTTGCCGGATGTTTGCTGAGTGGGTGCGCCGGGTACTACATCCTTTTTATACACCTATTTTGATTCGGTTGCGGGATGTAAAAAGGTTTGCAGCAAATATTGATGATACTTTAGCTGATGCTGTGGGTCGGGATTTTATGAAGACTGATAGCGGTTGGTTGACAGACCGCAATACTCGATTTCTGTTTTTGCTAGATGGGTTTGATGAGTTGTTGTTGGAGCGCGGTGCAAGTAATGAGTTGAAGGTGTTTTTAGACCAGGTGGCGCAGTTTCAGAAACAAGCAGCAGAAAATAAGGAGCGCGGTCATCGGGTTTTGATTACAGGTAGACCTTTGGCGCTTTATGGCATTGAAAGGTTGATGCCATCTAATCTGGAGCGGGTTAGTATTTTGCCGATGGGTGATGATATTCAGCAAAAGTGGTTTGAGAAGTGGCAGACGGTTGTAGGAGAAGCGGAAACAGAAAAGTTTCGGGATTTTTTGCACAGCGAACAATTTCCTGAGCAAGTTAAGGAGTTGGCGCGGGAACCACTTTTGTTATATTTGCTAGCTGCAATGCACCGAGATAAGCAGTTACAGGGAGAGATGTCTGCTACTGTTGATGTTGGTGGTACAAAAGTTTTGATTTATGAGCAGGCGTTGAAATGGGTGCTGAAAAAACAGCGAGGGAATGTTAGTCGAGAAATTACGCAGTTGGAGCAAGAAGATTTAGAAATTTTGTTGGCAGAAGCAGGGTTGTGTGTAGTGCAGTCTGGTAGCGAATATGCTGCAATAAAAATGATTGAAGACCGACTGGTGAAACAGGGATATAAAAAGTTGCAGGCGTTAATTGAAAATGCTAGGCAAGATAGACGAGAGGATGGGTTGAAAAATGCTTTGGCTGCTTTTTATTTGAAGTCGGCAGCAAGGGCAGAAAATTCGGTGGAGTTTTTTCATAAGAGTTTTGGTGAGTTTCTCTGTGCAAAACGAATGGCAGAAAGTCTGAAAGATTTGACGGAGAAAACTGAGAGGCGAGGTAAGACTTATGTGGTGTCTGATGAAGAGTTAGAATGGCAGGTTTACGATCTGTTTGGTTATGACCGTTTGAAGGCGGAAGTTGTCGAATATTTGATGGCGTTATTGGTGAAAAATCAGGTTGAGCTAGTGGCGTTGTTTGAGCGGTTGCATGGGTTTTATCTGGACTGGTGCGAAGGGAAGTTTATTGAGGCGGCGGAGGAAACTTTACTTCAGAAAAAGGCGAGGCAGTTGCAGCAGTGGGGTATTGAGTCTGGGCAGCGTCGGGTGGATATTTATACGGGGTTGAATGTGATGATCTTGTTGTTTGAGCTGCATCGTTATGGGAGGTCTCAGGAGGAGTTGCGGGAGCAGTTGCATTTTTATCCTTGCGGTCAACCTGAACCTGACAGTGCAGATTTTGAGGACACAAAACTATTAAAGATTATTGGTTACAGTAACTGTCTTGGAGTTTTTGCTTTTAACGAAATAGTAGGTAGTTTTCTCAGAGATGCCGACCTCAGTGGTGCCAACCTCAGAGATGCCAACCTCATTCGTGCCGACCTTAGTGGTGCCGACCTTAGTGGTGCTAACCTCAGTGGTGCCGACCTCACTCGTGCCGATCTTAGTGGTGCTAACCTCAGTGGTGCTAACCTCAGTCGTGCCAACTTCATTCGTACCGATCTCAGTGGTGCTAACCTCATTAATACCTACCTTATTGATGCCAACCTCATTCGTACCGACCTCAGTGGTGCTAACCTCAGTGGTGCCAAGCTTATTTATGCGAACCTCATTGATGCCTATCTCACTGGTGCTGACCTCAGTAGTACCAACTTCATTTATGCGAACCTCTGTCGTGCCGACCTCATTTATGCCAACCTCAGTCGTGCTGACCTTCGTAGTGCCAATCTCATTTATGCGAACCTCAGTCGTGCCGACCTCAGTGGTGCCTACCTCAGTGGTGCCTATCTCAGTCGTGCCTACCTCATTCGTTCCAACCTTAGTAGTGCTGACCTCAGTGATGCTGACCTCAGTGATGCCTACCTCAGTAACATCAAATGGGATAACCATACTAAATGGTCAAATACTATCGGTTTACATGAAGCAAGAGAAGTTCCAGAAGAGCTACAACAAAATCCAGAATTTGCCGCAGCAGTTGCTCAGTCGGAAGCAGCAAGTCAACAACAACAGTAAATTTTCAAGTAGTAAATTTTGTAGTTTGTAGGTTGGGTTGACGCCTGGAAACCCAACACCAAGGTGTATCTGTTGCGTTGCCCGAAAGTCTCGTATTAGGGGATTTTCCCTCATGAACAATTTTCCTAAGAAGACCTTAAGGAAATCTAACAAGAAGCTAGCATCTGTTGGGTTTATCCTCCGGATCAGCTCCGCTAACATTTCTCTCAACCTAACCTACGGGAAACTATCGGTTTACATGAAGCAAGAAAAGTTTGTAGGTTGGGTCTCCTCGAGGAAACCCAACACCAAGATGTATCTGTTGCATTGCCCGAAAGTCTCGTATTAGGGGATTTTCCCTCATGAACAATTTTCCTCAGTTCACCTCAAGGAAACCTCACAAGAAGCTAGCATCTGTTGGGTTTATCCTCCGGATCAGCTCCGCTAACGTTTCTCTCAACCCAACCTACAGGAAACAAGTAAATTTTGTAGGGTGCGTATTTACGGCTTAAAGTCAGACTATGAAAGGGATTTAACAATCCGTCGTCACGCACCATTTTAGTTGTGTCAGTCTACTACTTTGCGGTGCGTTACGCTCCGCTAACACACCCTACTGGACTACTCTAATTATCCATTATGAAAAGCGCTGTAAAACTCAGACAAAGCAATATTTTTCCCTCTTCCTTCTTCCTTCTTCCTTCTTCCTTCTTCCTTCTTCCTTCTTCCTTTACTAACCTTCCAAATACAAAAAATGTAATCTCCCAAAATAATCACCAGCAACAATAGTTCTTCCATCCGGTCCAACTGCGCAACGTTTGAATCCACTACTTCCGATAAAAGTAGCGATCGCCTTCTTACTTTTAGCTGTTAAATCCCACAATTTCAAAGTCTTATCTTCCGAAGCAGAGATAGCTCGACTATTTGCTAATCCTACAACATCTAATACAGTTCCTTCATGACCTTTGAACACACCAACTTTATCACCTGTTTCCAAATTCCAAGCTCTCACATCATGATCATAAGAACCTGAAATAACATACTTATTATCAGGAGTCACTGCCACAGAATTAACTAAGTCAACATGACCAGTCAAAATCAAAACTCTTTCTTCTGTTTCTAAATTCCAAACCATAACATTTGTATCGTGAGAACCTGAAATCGCATACTTACCATCAGGACTTACTGCTATACAAGATACCTCCTCTTCATGACCTCCTAAATAGCCAACTTCTTGCCTTAATTCTAAATCCCAAATCTTCATTCCACGGTTTCCCCAATATCCAGAAATAAGAGCTTCACCTTCTGGGGTTACTACCATAAAATTTCCTAAATGTAAAGGGGATAAAAAAGCAAATGTTTCTTCTTGAGTTCTGGGATTACGACATTTCATTTTTCTGATTTCAGTACTAGGTTCTGAACTGCTAAAACCAAGAAATATCTGTTTACTATCTGGAGTAATTGCAAAACAATGTACTATTGCAAAGCGTTCTATTTCTATATTACAAACTTCAGAAAAATTTGTTAAATCCCAGACTTTTAATTTACAGTCACAACCAGCAGAAATTGCCCATTTACCACTAGGAGCAATAGCAACAGCATTAATCTCTTCTATATGACCAATAGGAGTATAATTTACACGATTATTTTCCCAAACTTTTGTTAAATCCCAAACTTTTATACTAGGGTCAGAACCACAAGAAATTGCCAGTTTACCATCCTTTGTAATGACAATATCATTTACATAACGACTATGGTCTCTAAAAGTAGCTATTTCTTTTCCTGTTTCTAAATCCCAAACTTTAATTGTTGAATCACCGGATGCAGAAACTAAGTGTTTACCATCAGGGGTTACTGCTACAGATTGAACTACACTATCATGACCAGATAATTGAAATATTTCTTCTCCTGTTTTTATATCCCAAACATAAATCCAACCGAAAAAGAAATCCCATTCTCCATCAAGGTCGTACCCAATAATTCGCTTTCCATCTGGCGTAACTGCGGCTCCTTCAACTTCTGAACTATGACCTTTAATTGTCTTAATTAATTTCCTTGTTTTTCGATTCCAAACTTTGATAGTTTTGTCAAAAGAAGCTGAAATTATTTTTTCTCCATCCTGTGTAATTGTGACAGATTTTACTTCTGCTTTATGAGCTTTAATAGAGTGAATATTTGACCCTGTTTCTAGATTCCAGATTTTAATAGTACCATCATCAGAACTAGAAATTAATTCTTTTTCGTCTGGTGTAAGAACTACTGAAGTTACTGGTCCATAATGTAGATTTCGGGTCATTATTGGTTTTTTTTCGATTAAATCCCAAATTTTTATTGTTTCATCTGCTGAGGCTGAAATAAGTAGTTTTCCATCAGATGTTACTGCTAATGATGTAATTTCTTTTTTATGACCAGTGAAAGTAAATAGTTCTTTTCCTGTTTCCAGATTCCAAACTTTAATTTGATTATCTCTAGCACCGGAAATTATTTGTTTATTATCCGCTGTCACTACTACAGTATTGATAATTTCTGTATGACCTTTGATAGTACGAATTAATTCTGTATCGGGGGGTGCGAAAGTAGGAACTAAAGGACGCAACCAAGCATTTCTTCTACTTTTTTTTGCCCGCTCTAATAAGTTTTGAATATCTGGATTCTCAATGCCTACTAAACGACTCCAAAGTTGTTCTATAAGTTGTTTTTTATCTTGTTTGATAATATCTTCCGATAGACGAAATACTCCTTGAATTAATCTCAAAGTCTCTATTTGTTGAGCAGTTATATCTGAAGGTTTTGCAGGGTGTAATATTGAGTTATAATCCTCTATTAATACCTGGAGGTCATCAACAGCAATTTTAGCTTTAATAAAATCAAAATCTATTAAATATTGATATAACTGTTGGAAATTTCCAGCTTCTAATAACTCCCCAACTTTCATTTGAACAGCAATTTTTTTGTTTTGGGTAGGAATACTTTTCAACCAGTTACGGACTTCACTCATTCATTACACTCCTCTAGATCAGTTATCAGTTATCAGTTACAGTGTTTCCCGTTGTTATAAGGTCAAAATTTTAGGTTTGAGGGAACAGGGAACAGCGGTGCGACCCCGCGTCGGCGTCAGACGCAAGGGAACGCGCACCTAGAGAGGGAACAGGGAACAGAAAAGAATAAAAACAACTGTACCTCATAGCTTCGGAAACTGCTATATCAGTTATCAGTCAAAATTAAAAAATCAGGCGTTGGTGAATTTAGCTATGATTTTCGTCCTTAGGGGGTAGGAAATAGGTAGGGACGTTGTATGCAACGTCCCTACAGATTAGTTTGCTCCTTCCTTTTAAACAAATTTCCTCCTCATCTCCTATTACCGAATAATTAAGGTTTAAAACCTCTCCTTTAAAGGAGAAAAAAGCGGTCGTTTTGCTAGCGCACAACTCCGTTAACGCTGCGCGACATGTTTGCGTTTGCGCAGCATCCCGTAGGGAAGCATTCCGTAGGAAAAAGCGGAGCTTCCCGTAGGGTGGGATGGATGGGTTTCCTAACCATATCCAATCGACCAAGAGAAGAAAAAATTATCCTTTTAGTCAATCCTCTTCTTTTCAAGGAGAGGTAATTATTAATTATTCATTATTAATTGTTGAACCATTACCCATTACCTATTTTCCGTTTAACAGCTTTGAGCAGCTCTGGGTTGAAACCCCCGGTTTCTATAAACCGGAAGGTGCGCGGAGGGGTTGAAATCTCCTTTAAAAATTTACTCCTGACTCCTGACTCCTGACTCCTAACTCCTCTTTCCCATTTAACTTCAATATCTGTGCTGTCATTTCTAAACTTTCCTCATATAAAACATCCCTTCCCCAACGTTGTAACTGTTGCGCCATCAACGCTTCTGCCTTCTGATCAGTTAATGCTGTTACCTGCTCTGTCAGACAAGACTGCGCCTTACCGCCAGATTCCAAACGCATACAACCAGTAGTTTCAGAACACAAAATTGTACAACAATTAATATCAGCATTAGGATTAGTCGAACCCAAACGCACACCGACTAAGTCTCCAGGAATCTCACCAAAGTCAGCAGTAGGAATAGCTGCTAATTCGGCAACAATTTCTTGATTATTTTGCCCATGAAATTTTATATGAGTAAGATCATAGTCACCACCCACTTCTGCATAAGAAACTGGTTTCCAATCAAGACGACTAGCAAACCAACCTAAAAACATTAGTGCTTGAGCAGCATTTCCTTTTTCATAGTCAAGTGTAATAGTATCAACTTCCCATAAAGCTGCCCTTCGTTGGGGAGGGTCAAAAGTCGCAGCAGTTAACTCTTGCCAAGCTGAAAGACGATGCCAGTTGAGATCGGCAATATAGGTTTCATTATCAATCAACTCCTGCATCTTTAAAAACTCTGATTCTGGATCGGAAAAGTAACAGGAATCCATAATTATGCAATTACTGGTCTCACACAAACTCCGAAATAATTCCTGGTCTGTGTTGGGAGTTGCTTTCCACCATACAAATTTAGGTAGATCGGGAATCATTAATGATGTTACCGTTTCACCTACCCTTTCCATTGCTGATTTGGTTCCCCGTAGGGTGACATACTCACTACAAACTAGATTTGAGGTATTTTGCTTCTGAATTGGGCAGTAGGCAGATACTTGAGCTATTACCCCTGTATCTTCTTCCCCAATATTTGGGCACAGAGTAACTATACGACAGGGATTTTGAGCCGCGATCGCATCTGCTAAACTAAATCCTCTGACATTAATGTTTGTGACTTGTTGTCGGTCTCCTGGTTGTTTGGCAAATTCCTCGCGCAATTTAGCTAGGGTTTCCGGGTCTACTCTACCTGTGATTGGCAGTTGATATGTATTTTGTGCATTTCTAATTCCATCCCTGGTTTGTGGCCCATGAATGCCATCAATGGGGCCTTCGTAGAATCCTAATCCCCCCAGTAATTGTTGAAATTCTTCTGGTTCGTAAATTACCATGCTAAAGGTAGCAGCTCTGGTAGCAATGGGTGCTGCTTTTCCTCCATTTTGACTAAGCCAAATTTTACTTAATTCTTCTTCTATTTCTCCTAGAGAAATATCTTTTGGTTGTTGTAAGGCAACAATTGGTGTAGTCATTTTTTTGTTTGTCCTTAGTATTAGTTTTTGTTGATTTAAGTAAGTCAGTGGTAATGAGAATTGGTAATCTTGTCCTGATTTTGGCGCTTGTCCTTAGTCTTCTAGACTGATTTGAGTATTTATGCCATACTTTCTTGGCTAACTATTACTAAGTAGACTTTTGATTATATAGGGTAGCGTAAATTGGCAAGTTATACCTAGTTACTAATTATAAGTTATTTCCTATTGCCCAGTGATTTAAACTTTTTTTAATAAATGTTACCCCTAAATTTTTAATTGCTAATCATATATAGCAATATGATTTGAGTTGTGAGATATGGGAAACTTTTAGGGAACAGGGAACAGGGAAAAACGTATCATATGAATATAATAATTGCTATCTTCTATACTTTTAAGGAACACCTCAATTCTCACAACTGATTCCTGATTGCTATATGTTGATTTTCAATAGTGTTTAGATATCTCTCAATCTAGTTAATAATTATTGTAAGAATTCAGCTCTTAGCAGTCAGCCATCAGCAAATAATGCATAAATATTATAAGCTTCAAGAAGCATAATTTTACAGTAAGTTTTAATTATAGCGCTGTGCGCAGGGAACAGGCAACACTTAACTGGGAACAGGGGGAATAAATTGCCGTTTGCGCAAGCATTCCGTAGGAATCATATAAGACTTCTAGCTCTTTTGCCCCTACTACAATTTGTAAATATACCAGCGCTCATTGCTATATATCCAAATTTATAAATTGCATTTCTCAATTATTTTTACCTCCTCCGATCATCAATAGCTGACTGCTGAATGCTTACTAATTATTGCTCTGATTGTGATTGGATTTGATTTAAGTTACTTCTCCTAACACCTTCTTCTCTATCCTCAACTACACTCCCCCATTTTTTGATTTTTGGTTACCGAATAATTAAGGTTTAAAACCTCTCATTTCTTGGAGAAACTTGCGGTCGTTTGCGGAACATTCCGTTAGGATGGGATGGATGGGTCTCCTCGCCATATCCATTAGACCAAGAGAAGAAAAATTTTTCATGATTAGTCAATCCTCTTTTTTTCAAGGAGAGGTAATTATTAATTATTAATTGTTGAATAACCTAACACCTAAAACCTTCTTCAAAGCGTTTTGTTTTTGATTTTACTAGAAATTAAACCTACTAAATTATCAATATAACGACTAGCTTCCATTGGCATTACTTCCATGCCATGGAGTACTTTTTGATTCAGAATAAAGTATACTAAAGAACCAACAAAAATTCTAGCAGTTGCTTCTGGATCGTCAAGGTTTAATTCTTGATGTTCTTGCAAATATTTTGTCAGAGTTTCTACTGCTGGTTTTGCTATTTGAGTTAAAAATAACTTGGATAAATCTGGATATTTTCCTGACTCAGCAATAATTAATCTGACAAATTCTAAATATTCAGTATCGTTGATATTTTCTGTTAGTAATCTATCCGCTAAGTTGCGCAATACTTGTTCCGGTTCTCCCTCAAGTGGTTGTGACCAAACAAAATTAAATTTTTTGGTAGCTACTCGCTTGACTAAGGCTTTGAATAATCCTTCTTTATCTGTGAAATGACTATATAGTGTCTGTTTCGATACCCCTGCTGCTTTGGCTACTTTATCCATACTGGTACAAGCATAACCATTCTTGAGGAATTCTGGTATTGCTCCTCTTAATATTTGTTCTGCTTTGCCGACAGCACCCTGGCCGTGTTTTTTCAGCCTCTTGATTTTGGTCATTAGCTTTTTTCCTTGAGATTTTTTTCCTTCTGAGTTGACATTATCAAACTTGTAGTTATATATTGTAAATATAATCAAACTATACGGTCTAGTCTAAGTATATAATTAATAATATGAGTATAATTTGTATCTCCATATTGGCAGGCACAATCGTCTTATCTGACGAAATTATCAACGGTAAACTGCAAGTTTCAAAGCGGTTATTCAACTGGATAGAAAAAGTTGGCGATCGCTCCCACAAAGAAAGAAATTTTACTGCTAAGTCAGAATAATTTTGTGATTAATATTAGACTCTCAATATTATTCACTGCTAATGGCTAGTATTAGTAAAGGAAGATTAATTAGCCATTAGTATTTTTATATAGTTCAGGACTTGTCCATAACCACAAAATATAGTAGGAGTTAACGGTTGTTAAAGCCTAAAAATGGTGTATAATTTCGTCTTTTTCGTAAGTCCTGATAGTTCAATTATACAGATTTCCCGCCTTTTGTGAACAACACACCATTTAACAATTATTTTGACAACTCTATTCTATACTTTCCTTGTTGTTTAAATTTTTAGTTATTTGCTCTAAAGGAGGTGTAAAAACCTCTACTTTATATTCATTAATAGTTTCAGTAAAAATAACCTCTGAACATTGGGAACGTAAAGATTTCCATAACATTGTTTCTTCATAATGTTCAAATTCTGCCGGAATATAATCTAAAAGAGTTTTAGAACAAACAACAATTAATCTTTCCTGAACTCTGGAAAAAGCTACATTTGAGCGATTAAGATTCAGGATAAATTCGGCATTTTTACTAATAGCAGACGGGTCGCTTGCTGTAGCAGAAACAATTATGTTTGGACGTTCACCACCTTGGAATTTTTCTACAGTATCTATCACATCAACAGCATTTCCATAGTAATCTGCTAACTCTGTTTTAAGTAGAGTTCTTTGGGCACGATGTGGGGTAACAATTCCGATACTTCCATCAGGAATTTCTCCACCTGCATCAATAATTTGTTTAATTATTTCTACTTCTATTTGATTGCTACGTCTTGACTTACGTTCAGAATGAAGAACAAGATAAAGACCTCTATTTCCTGGCAAAAGTTTTTCCCAAGTTCCATTTATTTGCTGTTCTTCTATATTTTTATCTTTTTCTTTGCCTCGTAATTGAATATTATCTAACTTGCGATAAAGACGGGCAATAAGTTCGCGAATAACTGGCGGTAAACGAAAGGTAAAATTCAAGGCAGAAGATAATATTGCTTCATCAGGAATTTGAGTATCTGAGTTTTCTTTTAAGTTTTGAATAGCCTGATATGCACTAACATAAGGTTGGTAAGATACTACAGGAGGACGGTCTTCATTTTCCCAATCATGGGTAATAATAGGGGTAAGTTGTCGATGGTCTCCAGCTAACATTATTTCACCATCATTTTTGACTAATGTTGCTAATGCTAGAAAGTGAGGAAATACCATCATACTTGCTTCATCAACAATAAGAGTTTTTGTTTGAAAACCTTGGGGATAGTCTTTTAAAAATTTCTTTCGTTGATTCAATTCATTAACCATTTTTAAAATTGCATTGGTTGTTCCTCCAATTACTAGAACTGTCTTTTTACGCATTTGATTAACATCATTGACACAAGGTTTAGAAGGAAATGAATTAACATTCGTATTTTGAAAATCCTCTTTATTTTTAGGATCGACTCTGCTCAGTTGAATTGATGATAAGTTTAAGTTTAGATTAATAGCGTGTTGATTCAAAATAGGTAAAAGGCGATCTAGACGTAAGAGTAATTCATCTACAGCTTTATGAGTATGGGCAGTAATAAGAACAATATCCCCAGGAGAACTTCGTGCCAAAATTCTTAAAAAAGTAGCGATCGCCGTTGTTTCTGTTTTACCTGTACCCGGTGGACCTTGTAAAAGTTGAATCCTAGTTTTTAATCCATTTATTATTGCTTCTATTTGCTTATCATCGAGCTTTTTATTATTTGGTAATGGTAAGGAATTAAGAAAGTTTTGATATTTTTCTAAATCATTTTCTAAAGGAGTAATTTGTGGTGGAATTTCAGGATTTTCTGGAGCTAACCATCGACAAACATGATTTCCTTGAGTATTCTGTAATTTATCATCGACTCTTCCAGCTACAAAATCTGAGGGACTTTCATCAATAGTGGCATTTGTAAAAATTTGTTCTTGATTTTTATTACTATAAGAATTACTAAATAACTTATACCTATCAGAATTGCTAAAAATAGGAGATAGTTCTATATATTTAGTTTCCCAATTTATTTCATTTACTATACAGGTACTTCCAGCACGCAAAAGTTGATTTATTGTTTGACCTTGATATGGATTTTCAGCACAAGGACTAAGCCTAACAAAAGAACTTTCATCAATTGTACAATTAGCTTGTAAAAGTTCAGGAGTAATACTATATCCATCAAAATTAATTTCTGCTATTAACCTATTATTATATGACTCTATATTTCTAATAGGTATTGTTCGGCCTAAAGAAATACGATAGATAGGTGGAACTAAATTATTAGCAATCCAATCTGTTACTTTAACGTGCTGGTCTAAACGGAGAAAATCTATTCCTGCTTGAGCAGCATTATCTACACCTAAATTAAAATCTGGTAAATCAGCAATAGTCAAAGATTGTTTTATTATCTCGGAATTTTTAAACCTTATTCCCTCTTCAACCCACCTAATAGCATGAGTACGAGCGCGAAAATATTCTTTTAAATAATTTGGTGTTTGTGCTTGATTATAATTTTTAATAGGTTTTTTTAATTCGGCTTTAATTTTTGGGTCATTAGGGTTAGGAAGTTTTCTCCAATAGGCACGCCAATATGCTGCACTGAAAGAATTAAAATATCTTAGTCTCACTTCAAATTGATGTTTACGAATATTGTCAGTATTTGATTTTGAAGTAGCCCATTGATTATTACTTTCTATCTCTAAATTAGTTTTAAAGTCAAATATATCTTGAGAAAAAACTTGGTCTAAATTAACAAATTTTCCGTTAATCTTTCGTCGCCAATGATAACGTCTGCCAAACCATTTCAGAGAAGTTACAACTGCTAAATCTCTACCTGTCCATCCCAAAGCATAACGACGATCTACTTCATCATCAAGGCAAGAATAAATTAGTTGTTCTAGACTTTCTCGACAACCAAGTAACTCCCGTAAATGACTTAGAAGTTGGGAACTAACACGAGAACAACCTTCAACTAATTGGGTCATTTCTTGACGTGACCAAACATAAAAATGAATGGCAGCTTCTTCTGTTTCTGCAACTTCGGCGATAGTATCAACTAATTCTAATAAAAATCCTTGTATTAACTCTTTTTCTGAACCATTGTCTTCTTTATATTCTCCCGTCCATGCGGATGTTTTGAATTTAATTACATCTTTACCTTCAAGTTCGTTTTCTTGGTAAACAGTTTTATTGTTGTGATCTTTTCCTGCTTCTATATACTCCTTAATTTTCGGGTCTGGTTGCCATTTACCCTCTTCATTTTTCTCAAATTTTGGATCTAATTTTCCGTGACTTTTAGTAACATGAGCAGCTAATGCACCTATCCTATTTTCGACATAATCATATTCAACAGTAAGATATACTCGAATCAAATCTTCTCCATTAATAATATGTTTGGGAAGTTGACTTTGACCTGAATATTTTGGCAGTGCTTCTACTTCATAAGTATCTGGATTAGAATCTCCATCAGGAAGAGTACCTCTACGGGTTTTTGCTTTTAATTGAAGAAGCTCTAAATTCTCTGTAAAACTTGTATCTTTTTGAATTTCAGCAGCTTGATTTCCTTCTAAATTAAGTTCAGATAAATCATCAAGATTATTAACACCTACATTATGCAATACCCTGACAATTGATGAGTCTATTCCTAATAATTCTAAACGTTTTTCTCTAGCACTTTCAGCTAAACAATGAACGCTTAATGTACAGTCACTACATTTTTGGTCTAGCTGATAATCTAAATCAGATAAATCAGTTTCAACTATCCACTTTAAAATACCATCAGATGCTACAAGACGATTAATATCAGCTTCTATTGTTTCGAGATTTAAAGCTGGAGATTTGATAATATCCTGACTTTTATTAGTATTTTCATCAATCCGAACCACAACAGATTCTATATTTTCTGGTTTTAGTTTTATCCCACAAATATTGATTGAATTTTTTTCTATTAACTGACGTACCAATATCTGATATAAACCAACTTGTACTTGATGATAAGTCCGGTCTTTTCGAGATGCTTTACTTTCAACTAATCGTAATTTTGGTTCATCGTTTTCCCAGAGCAAAACTACAAAGTCAATTTGTCCATAAATATTAAATTCTCCCAGAGTTCCTTCTATTGAAATTTCTCGTCCATAAGCTTTTTGTTTTTCTGGCAAATTTTTCAGCTTTTCAACGAAGTCATTCCATTCAGTTGCTTTATCTTCTTGCTTAGACTTCTCACTCATTTTAGTTAAGTCAAGAAAGCCATCTTTTTGCAGCGAAGTTTCCCATTCATTCTCTCTTATTCGACCTTCCTCTTCCAAAACTGGGTCTAAAGAAGTAGCAAAAATTAAGTTAGAAAAAGGAATATCTTTTTTAGCAAGTTCATAGTCCTTATATTTTAACTTAAATCGGCGATCGCATGACTGATAACGAATATATTCAGCAATATCGGTAGCTCGAACTGATAGTTTTGTTGTTGACATAATAATAATTTATTCGTTAATCAAGTATTTTAATTTTCAGCCTCATGCAATACGGCTATGATTGGAAATTATAACTCAATTTATACTAACTCGTTACGATATGACTATAACTATCAATATATAGCCATAATATTTTAGTTACGAGATATTGGAGACTTTCGTTTTAGGTATGGAGGGAATAGGGAATAGGGAATAGGGAAGAAGAAAAAACGAATATATAAGAATAAGAGAACTGCTATATTCTATACTTAAAAGGAAAACCTCAATTTTCACATATGATTCCTGATTGGTATATATTTAATTTCCTACCTGATAAACTACAGAATCTTCACTACAATTTTTCACAAAACCACGACTCTGCATTACTTGTTCAAATAATTCGGTAGACAAACTATTTTCCACAGACCAAACACCCGGTTTATTCAATTTCCCAGACAAAATTAATTCGGCAATACCACCAGCACCAATACCCGTAACAGTTGCAGTATCTTTATGTATAATTGATGAGCAAAAATTAACTTTTTTCCCTGACTTTTTACCAATAACTTTTGCATGAATTGCTACACCAGTACCACTATATTTATCTGTAATTTGAGTCATCTTATAACTAACTTGAGACAAAAATTCTATTACCCCCGAATTATTTAACCAACTAACAGGAAATAAATGAGCAGTCATCCAAGTCAGATGATTATAAAAATCGGGAAAAGAACCAAACTTTGTAGTTACAGTTTGCACCGGAAAAGAGGTCGGCAAAGTCAAACATTCTGGCATATCAAACCAGTAAACTCCAATTTTTCCGTAGGGTTTAGGAAAATCAATAACTTGGCGATCGCTATAAGGTTTAACAAATTCCCACTTGTTATTTTTCCACACCTCAAAATGATTTTGTAAACCTAAAAAAGTAGTACGCATTACTGTTACTCCCGCTCCACCCGAACCACCTACTACATAACTGAAATGAATTTCTTCTGGTTCATCAAATTGTTCTACTGATTGACGAGCCAAACTATTAGAAATTCCTGGAAAAATACCTGTATTAATAATTGCAGTAACTCCAGCTTGTTTGGCAGCTGCAGAATATTCTAAAGCTTTAGAAGTAAAACCTCTATGGTCGCTAATATCAACATAATTAACACCTACTTCGATGCAATTTTTCAGAACATTAGTATCGCGATGATGAAATGGACCTGCACAATGAATGACTAAATTTCCAGAATATTTGCTGTAAGTATGAATAATATTTTTGACTGTTTCTTTATCTGCTAAATCTAAAGTTAAATATTTAACTCCAGGAATAGGAATTTCTTTGATATTTACTTCTGTTTTACGTCCGGTAATAGTAATTTCTGAGTTGGTATAAGTAGCTAAATCTCTAGCAACACTACTACCAATTCTGCCATATCCACCGATGATTAAAACTTGGTTATTCATTTCAGTTATCAGTTATTAGTTAATAGTACCTCTAGCTAAAGCCAGAAGTCAGTTTTTCTAAATCGGACTTGCTATGAAACCTTATTTTTTAGTCATAATTAATATGACATTATAGGAAACATCAAAATGTAGATTAAAAAGTGTGAATTTTGTTTCCTTTATCAGAAACTGACAAAACTAATTTTCTGCATTGTATCATCAGGAGCGGGTTAATTTAATTAAGTGTTAAGACTCATTAATTTAACCAGAAACTTATCCTACTATTTCAAAATTTTAGTGTGTCGATTTACTACAAACTACAATATAAATCTCCAGAAAAGAGGTCACAGGAAACACCGGAGCTGGAATGATAAATAATTGATAATTTATGGATAATAATTGATTTTATTTTGGATTTTTACCAGATGTCTAATATTATGATAATTTTTAACAGACAGAATAAACTAGATTTCATCCAATGACAAAAAAAGTCGATATTAGTAGTAAACGTCTAATTGGAATTGCCCCCAGTCGTTGGGTAGAATGGGTGACAGAAATTATCAATATTAATGTCGAATAAATTATTTCTTCAGACTTCCAGTGGGTAAGTCAAGAAGGGGATGTTTTGATGCGTGTTTCAACTCAAGAATATGGAGAGTTTCTAGTTCTCAATGAAATGCAATTAAGGTATAATACAGAAATGCCACGTTGGATGCGTGCTTATGCCGCATTAGCAGAAGAAAAGTACAAAAAACCCGTTTATCCTGTATTAATAAATATTCTCCAACCAAGCACAACCACAGAAATAGTCAATTGTTATGAATCAGAATTTCTTAATTTGAGAGCATATTAAGACTATCGAGTTATTAACCTGTGGGAAATAGAAGCACAAGAAGTTTTTCAACAACCTCTTCTCTCCCTACTTCCTTTTGTTCCTATTGTTAAGGGAGGAGGAGAAGAAGCAACTGTCAGACAAGCATTGCAACTTTTACGGGAAGATTAACAACTATCAGAATGAGAAAATTTACTAGCATTTTTTGCTACATTTGTGTTAAAGACGGAAATAGTACAACAAATAATGAGGTGGGATGTGGCAGTTTTACAACAATCTCCTTGCTATCAACAAATTTTACAGGAGGGAGTAGAAATAGGTCAACAACGTGGAATTGAAATAGGTCAACAAAGAAGAATTGAAATTGGCGAACAAAGAGGTGAACAACGAGGAATACTTTCTGGAATAGAAATAGCATTAGAATTGAAATTTAGCTCCTCAGGAAAAGAGATATTTTCAGAGATTAATTCTATTGAAGATATTCAAGTTTTAGAAACAATTCTGGCCTCTCTCAAGACTGTGAAAAATATCGACCAGTTAAGACAAATTTATCAGTCAAATTCTTAAACAAGATATTCAGCAAAAAAGTGTAAATTTTGTTTCCTCTCCTACTTCCTTTTCTTCGTATTCTTCAAGGTGGTGGGGAAAAGGAAACTGTTATACCAATTCTCAAAAATTTTGCTCTACTTGAATTTCCTATTTCTAAATACTATTTATTGACATAATTTGATTGTGGTAGTGGTAAACAAGTAATGATTTTGCTGATCTACGCTTATGAAAATTGAAGTGATCTACCAACCAACATCCCACAGCTAACCGAAATCCTAGAAAAATAAAAGGATGGCAATATTTTCATTAACAACAGCTTCATAATTAAGGCTGTTATAACCACTAGCACGAATATGACACAGAAGGACATTTGTTTCGTGACGCTCACATAGAGACCCTAAATTGCGGTGATCAAATTGAGGTTTGATGCCCTTATAAATAAAAGGATAATCTTCACTGAGAGTACCTTTACTCCAGGTAGCTAAACCAAAGCCAGCTAATTGAATCATATCATGATCTTCTGGATCGAAGCTTTGATTCACTATAGAATTATCAGGTCTCAGAAGCAATTGATAAATTTGTAGTGGTTCACCAATATATGCTAAAACTCTACACAGATTTTTTCCTATGGGTAATTATTAATTATTCGGTCAAGTTTAAACATAATTATCAAATTATCATATAACTCACAGGTTAAACAGGTTTTTAAGCAACTTTATTTTTTATTTTTTAACTTGAACTATCTGAAGACTACCACCAGCATATAAAAGGGGTTTAGGTGAGTCAGTATCAACTAAATAAAACCCTACTTCTTGTAATAATTCCAAGATATTTGTATTAATAAAATCCCAAGAAGTTTCAGTTTCAAATAACCATAAAAATATGGCAAACCCCGGCCAAAAAAGAATATTTGTCGGACGATGAAAGTCAACAAAAGTAAAAATACCTCCTGGTTTAAGAATGCGGTAAACTTCTTGAATAATTTGCCGTAATTGTTCAGAATTCATTTCATGTAGAGCAGCACTGGTATGTACTAAATCAAATTGATTATTTGAGAATGGGATATCCTCAGCAAATGCCTCAATATATTCAGCCGATGGTACATTTTTTTTCGCTCTATTTATTGATAGTGGAGAAGCATCTAATCCTGTAACATTTTGGGAGTGTTGAACTAGAAAATTAGTTGCTTGACCACTACCACAACAAAGGTCAAGTATTTGAGTATTTTGCTCAATGGTTAAACCTTGTAAAGCTAGTTGACGAAAGTTACTTTCTCCGCCAACACTAAGAGCTGCTAAACGGGAAATACCGTCATATAACCATTGATATTTATAGCTCCAGTCTCTTAAAATTGTTGCCATGAGATTAATAAGTCAAAAGTCAAAAGTCAAAAGTCAAAAGTGTATAAATAAAATTTATACTTGATCGCTCAATTGGAATAGATTTGGGGTAGTAGTTGACTCTAAATTTATTAGAAAATATACTTAAGAAAATATTAATATGTTAAATTTAGTAACAAATATTAAAATTGGAGCCTGATTAATATTATGAGTCGTGTTGGAGTTTTATTACTTAATTTAGGTGGGCCAGAGCAACTTGAAGATGTCCGTCCCTTTCTTTTTAATTTATTTTCTGACCCAGAAATTATTCGTCTCCCCTTTCCTTGGTTGCAAAAACCTTTAGCATGGTTTATTTCCACCATGCGTTTTCAAAAGTCTCAGGACAATTATAAAGAAATTGGCGGTGGTTCTCCATTAAGATCCATTACCGAACAGCAAGGTTTGGCGATCGAAAAACAATTAGAAGAAAAAGGATTAACAGCTCAAACTTATATAGGAATGCGTTATTGGCATCCTTTTACAGAAGAAGCTCTCGCTAGAATTAAGCGCGACCAAATAGAAAGGTTAGTAATTCTGCCACTTTATCCTCAATATTCTATCAGCACTAGCGGTTCTAGTTTTCGGCTACTCGATCAACTCTGGCAAAAAGACCCAGAATTACAGAACACTGAATATACCGTTATTCCCTCTTGGTATCAACGACCAGGATATATTCAGGCCATGGCAGAATTAATTGCTCAAGAATTAGATAACTGTCCCAACTCAGAGCAAGTTCATATCTTTTTCAGTGCTCATGGTGTACCAGTTAGCTACGTTGAAGAAGCAGGAGACCCTTATCAGGCAGAAATTGAAGACTGTGTCGATAAGATTATGAAGGCTTTGAATCGTTCTAACTCTCATACCTTAGCTTATCAGAGTCGGGTAGGTCCGGTGGAATGGTTGAAACCTTACACTGAAGAGGCTATTCAAGAATTGGCCAGTGATGGGGTTAAAGATTTATTAGTAGTTCCCATTAGCTTTGTTTCCGAACATATTGAAACTCTGCAAGAAATTGATATGGAATATCGTGAGGTGGCAGAAGAAGCTGGAATTAGTAATTTTTACCGAGTGCCTGCTCTCAATACCCATCCAGTATTTATCAATGATTTAGCAGATTTGGTTATTGAAGCTCTGGATGCTCCTACTCGTCTTTTTTCCGATGCCATCCAAATGAAAAAAATTATCAAAATGTATCCCCAAGAAAAATGGCAGTGGGGTTTGACTACCACCGCAGAAGTATGGAATGGACGGTTAGCAATGCTTGGGTTTATGGCTTTGTTGTTGGAGTTAATTACTGGTTATGGCCCCTTACACTTGGCTGGCTTACTTTAGAATAGGGACATTTGGCATCTAGCGATGCCCTTTCTAAAATTAATCTATATAGCTATCAGCTATCAGCTATCAGCTAAAGTCAAAACATTACAGTGAAGAGTTTTGAAGTTTCTTACTTGTCCTAATCTTCATGGGTAGTGCTATATCCTTAAACCCACATTTTGTAACATGAAAATTAGTATAAAATCCTTAGCTTGTTTAAGTATTTATACTATATAAATTATCTTCATTTACCTCGATCAGGAGTCAAATTCTCAGTGAAATATTGAGCATAAATACTTACTTAATCGTTGATTTCTATTGACCACTATAATTTACTTCTAACTTCTAACTTTTGACTTTTGACTTTTGACTTCATTTACCTCGATCAGGAGTCAAATTCTCAGTGAAATATTAAGCATAAATACTTACTTAATTGTTGACTTGATCGCGGCAGCTATGATTTTCTTCTAAATTCTGTCTCCTGTCTCCTGTCTCCTGACTCCTTCTTCTATGCTACATTTTGTCGTGCGGAACGTAGGTTCTAAAGTCCTTTATAACACCGATACCAATCCTGATAGCTACGAATTGCTAGCCACAACAATAGTAAGGCAATTAATCCCCCTTGTTGTGGTGCGTCAAAAGCAAAAATTACCAGGCAAATACATAGAAGATCTTGAACTAATAGCATCCAGACTGGCAAACCACGCCATCGATAAAACCATCCTACCTGAACAAGTTGCAGCACTAAGGCAAGTAAACCACCAACTACTCCCATCACGATCGTTAACCAGTCTTCTAAATGAGTGGCCTTGGCGATCGCCATACTCATAATTGCTCCTACTATTGGACTGAATAGAAGTTGAATTAAATTTAGAATGCGTTGGCCTAACAGCCGTTTTGAGGCAAATATTTCAAATAAAGACCAACTAACTAAAACTCCCACTACTATTTGTGGGGAAATATTGGACAGCAGAGGTACTTTCGACCATAAATCATTTTGCCATAAACCGATTAACAGTAACGGTAAGGCTATTCTGATACCTGCTGCTGCTGATGCAGACAAAGCTGCTAGGACTTCTACCATAAACGACAACACAGAGTATTACTACTATTACTATCTATTTTAGTATTTAGTTGCTGATGTCCGGGAGGAATCTCTAGACTCAGGTATTTCACCCCTTTAAAGTAATATTTAAGGATAATTTTTCTGATATTTTTGACTGATAGATAATAGACATCTCCTCCGAAAGAGGGAGTAGGGAGTAGGGGGAAAGAATCGATAGTTTCTGTGGGATAATTGATTTGATTTTTTATTCTTGGAGATGTATAACATGGGGCTTGCTGATTAAATATCAAAGCATTGACTGATATTGGTTTTAGGCTTTTTATGTCTTGAAAAAGAATGAGCTTTTCAGTTGCTCGGGTTCATGCTTACGAGCATTTTCGGGAAGCAAAAGCCGAAAAATCACTCTTAATATTATTTTGGCCACTTATATCATGTCCGGATAATTAGTTATAAAAAAACTTTCTCCTTCAACTCCAGTTGTTCTTCTTTATTACCTCTTTCCTCCTGACTCCTGACTCCTGAATCCTGACTCCTCCGTAGTTATTTATTTATCACTGTTTAACCGGACATGATATTACTCTGTAATTCCCATTTCTTCTACGTCCTAACTACTCCCTACTCCCTTTTTCCCCTCCTGGGAGGGGTTAGGGGTGGGTCTCTACTCCCTACCTCAGCAAAAAGACTTTACTCCGCAAACCCTAATTATAGATATCCGCGCAGGATTTTGGAAAAAAAACTGAAGTAACAGAAATTGATGAACTGATCGCTTATATCATGTCCGGATAAGAGCGTGATCAAAAAAACTTTCTCCTCTTTGATTCTTTCTTTTTCTTTCTTCCCTCCTGACTAGGTCCTCCTGACTGCTCAGTCGTTTATTTATAAGTATTCAACCGGACATGATGTTATGTGGGAAAAAAAATAAAAAGTGGCGATCAATAATGGTCAACCATTTTCAACCAGGAATTATCGGATGGGTTACGGCGAGACCGTTGAGGAAAAACTTTTAAGCAATTATGGTCTCGTATTCCAGGTGGGAAATGCTTTTTTTTCTGTGACTGAATACTAGCAATTAGACTTATCCTATCAGCAATATGCAGCCAAAATTAATATAAATTTTGGTCTAAGAATGTCGAAAACTTAATTAAATTTAATTTAATTTGTATTCCTTAGTTTTAAGCTACCAAAAAGTAGGAGTTTTGAATGAACAGTACAACAATTTTAAATGAAAGTTTTATTAAAGTTTGGACTTTGGACAAAAAGCAAAATAGTTAGTGTAATAATTACGCTAATCATATCTGGCAATGTTCCTCTGTCTCCAGTGAATTTAATCACTGAAAAATAGAAATAATTGAGAGTGATCGCCGACGGGGATGCCAACTTTTAGTTATTTT
>NZ_JAAHGM010000063.1:0-39507 GCF_010692625.1 Okeania sp. SIO2C2 | reverse complement strand
CTTTGTTTGGCTTAAATTCTGGGGCAGCTTTAGCAACAGTAGTGGGAGTATTAATAGAAGTACCAGTCATGTTGATGTTGGTAGAATTTTGTAAACGTACAGCTTTTTGGTTTCCTCGCCAACCAGAGAAGGCAACATTAATTGACCCCCGTTGTTGTGCGACTCCATTTGTTGGAGAGTAGGAGAGTAGGGGAGTGCGGGAGTGCGGGAGTGGGGGAGTAGGGGAGAAAGTTTCACTGAAGTCACAAGTCAGAAGTCATAAGTTAGATTTTATCTACTAAAAACTTTGATAGGACCATAGTTTGGGGCAATTATTTGACATTTATAAGGAGCGAAACTATTTATCAAAATAATATGGGTCGCGCAACCCCGTCTTTTAAGACATAATATTTTTGGAGAGTTGCTCACGCATCCCCGTTACAAAAATAACTTCTGAAGTCAGAAGTTAGATTTGATATACTAAAAATTTTGATAAGACCATAGTTTGGGGCAATTATTTGACATTTATAAGGAGCGAAACTATTTATCAAAATAATATGGGTCGCGCAACCCCGTCTTTTAAGACATAATATTTTTGGAGAGTTGCTCACGCATCCCCGTTACAAAAATAACTTCTGACTTCTGACTTCTGACTTCGTTAAGACATCCCTAAAGTGAATTGGCATAAATTTATTAGGACTTATGCAGTATAGCAATGTATTTTCGTCCAAAGCGACCGACAGCGTTTGCGGAGCAGTCCGGAACGAAAAGCAATCTCAAATCCTAGTTTGTCCTACCTCATGGGTAAATCCTGTTTTTGAAGATATTGAAACTGCCAACTTAAAATTTGTTCTTGACAACCTACAACCTACAAGCTAACACCTACCACCTACAACCTAAAACCTACCACCTTATAGAATTCAAAAATGACAAATTTTGACCATCCTCCAAGAATTTTATTCCTATACGGGTCTCTGCGCGAACGTTCCTATAGTCGTTTGTTAGCAGAAGAAGCTGCTCGGATAATTACAGAAATGGGGGCGGAAGTGAAGTTCTTTCATCCCCATGACTTACCTTTACGAGGACGAGTGGAAGATTCTCATCCGAAAGTTCAAGAGTTACTAGAATTGAGTCAATGGTCTGAAGGTCTAGTCTGGTCTTCTCCAGAAATGCACGGTAATATTACAGGTATTCTCAAAAATCAAATTGATTGGATTCCTTTAAGCATTGGTTCAGTGCGTCCAACTCAAGGAAAAACTTTAGCAGTTATGCAAGTTAGTGGGGGTTCTCAGTCTTTTAATGCAGTTAATACCCTACGAATTTTAGGCAGATGGATGCGAATGTTTACTATTCCGAATCAGTCTTCTGTAGCGAAAGCTTATCAAGAATTTAATGAAGATGGGACAATGAAAGATTCAGCTGATCGCGATCGCGTTGTTGATGTTATGGAGGAACTATACAAGTTCACATTATTATTGCGAGATAAGGTTGATTATTTGACAGATCGTTATAGTGAGCGTAAAAAAAAGGAAGGAAATTAACTATGGAAGAAAAAACAATTCAACCGATAGCAGAAAATTTATGGTGGGTTATTCCAGATAAACTGGCAGGAGTCCGCAAACCTTTGGCAGAAGAATTGCCTGAATTACAAACATTAGGTGTGAGGTCAATAGTCTCGGTGATGGATGACCCCTCTAATTTGGAATTGTACAAACAAGCTAACTTACCTCATCTGTGGTTACCGACTAAAGGCGGCACTCCTCCAAGTCGCGAACAGGTTCAGCAATTACAGGATTTTATTGATGCTCAAAATAATCAGGGAAATGGAGTTGCGATTCATTGTACCAGTGGTAGAAGACGAACAGGTACAGCTATTGCTGCGTATTTAATTGTTTCTGGGTTCACCTACAGTGATGCTATGGAGAAAATTTTGAGTGTAAATCCAGAAATTGATTTACGAGAAGCTCAAAGTAAGTTTTTGCAAGATTTTTAGCACCAACACTTATACAAAAATTTGGTTCCGGTGAGCCACCACAATCAAAAACTATTCAATTTTGGACGTTTACATTAACTGGTATTCCCGGCGCGATCGCTATTGCGTTACAATTAGGTTTACCTGCTAATTGGGTTGTTGTTAGTGGTTTGATGTTGTTTGGTGTAGTGTTTGCTTTTAATTCTGTGGTTCATTCCTACCTACCTGGTATTGGCATTTACAGATGATGACAAAGTAGCTTTAAATTTTGGCTTCTATTATATGGCTAATTCTGGTGGTCGTCTTGCTGGTACAGTTTTATCTGGATTAGTTGATCAGATATTTGGTTTAGTCTGTTGTCTGTGGGTATCAATGTTGTTTGTGTTGGGAGCAGCTTTAGTTCCCCTGAAGTTACCCGATCCTCAACCGAGTCAAGCTATTGCTTGAAAAGCTGGTGGGGGAGATTAATCAGTTATCAGTTATCAGTTATCAGCAGGACTTATGCAGTCAAGTAGGTTGGGTAGAACGATAGTGAAACCTAACCAAATTCCAATTTGAATGGTGTTGTGTTGGGTTATTATATCAAATCCGGATAACTACTATACCCAAGTAAGTCATTGCGACTGGAACGGAGTGGAAGGAAGCAATCTCGTGACACCCCTGAGATTGGTTCCTATCGTCGCAATGACCGTGGATTTGATATTACTTTTAACTGTTGATTTGATTAGCGATCGCATATTGTCAAAATTCCTTTTTCTGAACCTATTGGAGATATAAACCCATTTCCTTCTAGTGTTGTTTCCACAATAACTTGACCTGTAGCAGTTATTCGTCTGATTACTATAGGAAGAAATCTGCGAGTATTACAATCAATTTGCACTCGCATATAGACTTCTCTCATTCCATCTTCGTCTTCCTGGTCGTATTGCTTTAATATTTCTGCTCCCCACAAGTTATCGCCCAGGTATTCAATAGTGTTCATGTTTATTGATGTTGTGGCTTTACGGTTAGCTCCTACGGGATACCATTCTACCATCCGTTGTGTTATCAGCAGACTTGCAAAAAGTTCAAACATAATTAATTCCTCAATAACTAATTAAATTAATATGACTTAAACAGAAACCAGATTTATCTACGAAATTTCCTGATTTGAAACACAATAATCAGGGGAATAAACCCGATTTCTTCATCGGTTGCTACTCAAACCCCTCATCCACACCAATATTGTAGTTGTGTTCTTGAATTAGGGTTATATATAGATGTCAGACCAGTAAAGTTTTGACTTTCTCCGAACTGATTCTGAAGTTGTTTAGTTGTCGGTTTCTGATAAATTTCTCCTTGTTTCATTACAAACAATATTATAACTATAAATCCCGATATATATCGTAACAGTAAATCACTACTTTTGCAAACAATTATTTAGGCTAATGTTAGAGAATAAACTTATTGTCCACTTTTGTCATCTATTTACCGCATACCGCTCCAAAACAAAATCCCACAAACGATGCGCCATCTCTAATTTACTACAAGAGGGAATATCTAACTGCCAACCTTCTGCATCCAGAAAAATTCCCTGATTTGTATTACTGCCAAAACCTGCACCTTCGCGATCTATAGGGTTAGCAACAATAGCATCTAAATTTTTAACTCGCAATTTATCCAAAGCAGGCGCAACAATATCTCCAGTCTGTGCTGCAAAACCAATTAAATATTGGTGAGACTGCTTTAATTTTCCTAACTCTGCCACAATATCCGGTACTGGTGTCAAAGGTAATGAATTTGGTAGCGATCGCTTGGGCAATTTCTCACTACTATATTCAGCTTAAAACTTTTTTACTCATAATATTCGGCTATTTGACAATCTTTTCAGGATTTGAAAATTTGTAGCTCTAAGTGTATGAACCCAAAGTGGCACTAAATTTCGGTTTTGCTGAACCAAGGGATGAATTTTTGTACTTCCTCTTTCTCTATAACTTCTCCCACACTCCCCACACTCCCCACACCCCCCAAACGCACAAATTCATCCCGCACTCTATGCAACGCCTAAATTTCAGAACCTCTAGCTTCTTCAGCTTGAATGGTATCAGGTGTTAAATGTCGCCATCTAAACCTTTGAGAAAATTGATGTGATTTCCCTTCCACAACATCTGCTGCTATTTCCCCTAATAAAGGTGCCATTTTAAATCCATGACCACTGCCACCGCTACTAACAGCAAGACCTTTAATTTCTGGATGGTTATCTATCCAAAAGTGTCCGTCAAGAGTATCAGTATATAAACATTTACGAGTATATACCAAAGGTGCATCTACCAGTTCGGGGAAAGTCATTTTCAGAAAAGACCGCATATTTTCCACTTCATTATCCTTTATTCGGCGATCGCTATTTTCGGGATGAAGAGGTACACCACTAGAATGTTTAGCTATCTTGACAACACCATATTTAGGCAAAAAAGGAAAACCATACCAACCAGAATTAGAAATATCGGCTGCAAAAACACTCAAATATGGTGACGAAAAGTATTTAGGGTTTTGAGGTTTTAACCAAAAAACAGGATGACCAGTCGTTTTCATGTAAGGTTGTAGTTCTGGCAAAAGATAGGGAGTATTCGCACCTGCTGCTACCAGCGCATGACCACATTGAAAAGTATTTCCCTCTCTAGTTTTTACTCCTTGTAGCTTCCCGTTTTCTACAATCAAACTTTCTGCGGTTTGCCCTTGGTAAATTTCAACACCTAAAGAACAAGCATACTCAGTTAGTTTTTCTACTACCAGTGAAGATTCTACATAACCTGCTTTCGGATTAAAATTAGCATCTATGTAAACCGAGGTATTCACAACTGGAAAACGTTCTTTAATACTTTCAGCATTCATTCTGTCTGGAGAATAACCACTTTCGATGAGATTTTGGTAACTAAATTTTTCAAAGCTGTGGCGATCGCTTTCTATTTTATCTTTACACAGCATTAAAAAACCTACTTCGTGGTATAATTCTTCCCCAAAAAAATCATTCCACTCTTTCCAGCGATCGATACATATTTCTGCCATGCGGAAATATTCTTTATCGGTACCATATTCCATACGGACAACTTTAGTAATATCAGCAGAAGCTGCTAGATGATGGGGAATGGTGTCTGGGTTAATAACTGCCACTTTATATTTTCTTTTGGCTAATTCTACAGTAGCAGTGATACCAAAGATGCCGCTACCTACAATTAGAAAATCATATTTTGTATTGGGATTTTTCATTAGACATCTCCAGAAAAGAGGGAACAGGGAACAGGGAACAGGGAACAGGGAACCCACCCCTCGCCCCTCCCAGGAGGGGAGTAATTGATTATTTATGGATAAGAATTGATTTTATTTTGGATTTTTGGAATTTTTGTAGACTTTTTCCTGCGTCATACTTACCTGGAGTTTTGTGAGACTTAAAATATAATTGTCTGCCATAATATATTCCCATGTTAGTGAGCTTGTGAGACTGTTCACATAAGAATTTTAAGATAGCAATTAATTCGGGATTTTTACTTACTAAAACTTGCGGACAAGAGTAAATTGGAAACCGGCGGTGCGAAAACTTATTATTGATCATAGTAACAAAGGACAACTAAAGTTGTCTAGTCCAAACAACTCCCTTGTTTTCATGTCCCGGTTCAAACACGGGGAGCTTCAACGTTGCTTTGAGGTAAAATAAAATATTCGGATTAAAATCCGACTCCTCACCTTTGATCCATCGCTTAAAAGACTATGGCTTTCATGCTCCCGTGTTATTTAGGTGATTTTGTATCCGCTCAGTAAATTGGGGGTAAATAACAGCTTGACAAGAACTATGATTATTTAGAGAAAATCATAGATTTATGTAGATAATCGTAGGTTTCTAAGAATGGATACCAAAAGACGTAGTGCCATAGACAATTTTTTTAAAATGTTTTAATTATTCTGGACTTCCAAAATATTAGTTTGTGTACTATATTAACTTGGACTGGTTAAATAAAAACTATCCAAACAGCTTAAATTCAAGCCAAAAAAATCTATGGTGAATCTCTCTTTAGAAACAATCAGGGCAAAATTTAGGAGAATATTAATATATAGTATTGGAGTTAAACTTCTTGGATATTATGAAAAGTTAATTCCTAAATATTCCTTGATTGGCGATACAGCATTTTTTGACTCTAAACAATTTGACTGGACCACTGAGGTAGAAGCAAATTGGGTATTGATTCGGAAAGAATTAGATGAACTCCTCAAATACCGAGATAATTTACCAAATTTCCAAGACATTTCTCCAGACCAAGCTGATTATACTAGCCCTGATGATTTGTGGAAAACATTTTTTATGTATGGGTATGGTATTAAATCAGAAAAAAATTGTCAAAGATGCCCTGAAACAACTCGTTTAATTGAAAAAATTCCGGGGATGAAAACAGCATTCTTTTCTATTTTATTGCCTGGTAAACATATCCCCGAACATCGAGGTCCCTACAAAGGAGTTGTTCGTTATTTATTAGCATTAAAAGTACCTGAACCAAAAGAAAAATGTCGTATTCGGGTGGGTGATGAAACCCGTCATTGGGAAGAAGGAAAAAGTATGATGTTTGATGATTCTTTTCCCCATGAAGCTTGGAATGAAACTGACGGTGTCCGTGTAGTTTTATTCTTAGATATAATGAGACCAATGGGTTTTCCTCTTTCAGTTTTTAATGAATTATTTATGAAGCTAATTGCAATTTCTCCCTATATTCAAGATGCTAATATTAATCAGAAACATTGGGCAGACCGTTTAGAAAAATTGTTTGCACAAGAACGTGAAAAAGAGAAAGTTTAAAGTTGAAGAAGGCAGAAGATAGAAGGCAGAAGGCAGAAGCAGGAAAATATTGTGTTGTCTGAGTTTTAAGCTGTCGTTCTGTCCTAACCTTTCCTTCGACTGCCATAAACTAAACCAGTCATTTCAGTTATCAGTTATCAGTTATCAGTTATCAGTACCTCTAGTTAAAGTCAGAGGCTTGAAATATTGAACTTGATTTTTTTTAATACCCTTGAAAGGGGAGGCTATTGACCTTATTTTTGGGTTAAACTGAGCAAGACAAATTTCCCTAACTATTCTGTTACGACGGTAATAATTTTTATTGTCTACCAAATCAATAATAGCCTTGAGGAAGGCAGAAGGCAGAAGGGAAAATTGCATGGGGATTCTCACCCCAAAAAATTTTGAGCACCCCCGTTGACGGTGGGATATTAAACCCATAAGGAAAATGATAATAGCTATAATTTTACTTTATTATTGATTGATGCCCTCAGCTAAACTCTAAACTTAATAGTATTGTTTTAAATTCAGAGGTTAAGTAAGGCGATCGCTATTTTTTTTGCTAGAGGTAAACTTGAAATTTTTAGCTTTTTTATATTGATAATATTTACTCCCCTTTTTGTTCTAGATATAAAGTGTTTTGTATCTCAAATAACAAAAAATTAATGAGAAATTATTCATATATTTTAGGTAACTTATACTTAAGTTTATTTAATCAAAAACAAAACTCAAAAAATATATTTGGAGAGAGTAGTGGGTTACGATTTTGACGCAATAATTATTGGCAGTGGTGCAGGGGGAGGAACAATTGCCCATACTCTAGCAAAAGCTGGTAAACGAGTTCTCCTTGTGGAACGTGGTCCTAGATTTAGTGATGTTGAAGCCTTTCAAGATGAGCAACGAATGCTGATTGATAAAGAAGCTTTTGATGATCGCCAAATTCAAGTAAATGGACGTAGCGCCCAACTTCACATCGCAGGAATATTAGGTGGTGGTACATCCCTATATGGTGGGGTACTCATGCGCCCAAGTCCATACGATTTCCATCCAGGTAAATTTTATGACCAATGGTTACCCCGTCATCTATGGGATTGGCCAATCACTTATGATCAAATGGCTCCCTACTTCGACCAGGCAGAAGCTTTATTTAATGTCGCCGGGGATAAACCACACAAAATGCTGAATATTGGTACGCCAAGTAATGGTTATCCGGCCACAGTTCCCCCACTGGAACCAATTAACCAACAATTAGAAAAAGGTATTAAAGCTGCGGGACTAACTCCATTTCATCTTGCCTTCGGTATAAACTTCGATACTTGTCTACGTTGTTCTAAATGTCCTGGTTTCTATTGCCCCAATGAATCTCGTGCTTCTACAGTGATGCGTGCTATTGATAAGGCAACTCTTAATTATAACCTCAAAGTTCAAACTCTGACAGAGGCAGAACATTTAGTTACTAATACCAGTCAAAAAGTTACTGCTATCCGCCTTCGTTGTCGCAAAACTGGCACAGTTGAGGAACTCACAGCCAAAATTTATATTCTGTCTGCTGGAGCATTGGGTAGTCCAGTCATTCTGATGAAGTCTGGTTTAACAGGGGGTAGCGGACAACTAGGGCGGAATTATATGTATCATTGTGGTGCTTTAGTGGCAGGATTATTCAAACAATCTACTGGTGGGGCGGATAAATTTATTAAACAGTTAGGGTTTACAGACCTCTATCTTGGTTCCAAAGAATTTCCACATAAATTAGGGTTAGCTCAAACTGTACCTATTCCTGGACTTCTTTCTCTACAAGAAAATTTTCCTGTGCCAATTCCTCAACCTATCGCCGAATTTCTGTTGAAGCGAATGTTAGTAATAACTGGTATTGTGGAAGACTTACCCCAAGAGGAAAATCGGATAGAAGTTGGTAAGGATGGGAAAATTCGTCTGTTCCACAAATTTCATTCTTATGATGTTTTCCGTTCTCGGTATTACATGACTAAGTTAAAACGGGTATTTCGGTCAGCAGGAGCGGTATTATGTTTTGGGGCAATGGGTCATAAGGATGATATTCATACGTCCCATCAGGTAGGTACAACTCGCTTTGGTAAAGATCCAAATACATCTGTGCTTGACCAAGACTGTCGTTTACATGACCATGAAAATGTCTTTGTTGTGGATGGTGGTTTTATGCCAAATGCTTTGGGTGTTAGTCCAGCTCTGACTATTGCGGCTAATGCTCTTAGAGTTGCAGATACTATATTACAAAAAGCGATAATTTGAGAAAGGAGGAGAAGGAAAGCATTTGTTATTCTGGTGAAATCTGTAAACACCACACCATTATAGGTTGTTTGTATTTGGTGCGTTACATTTCATTAACGCACCCTACTGGACTAATCAGAAATAGGGCTTGCCGAGCGAGTCTAAAAGCATTTACAGATAAAGAATCAAGCCTTTTTTCTGGGGAAAAAAAGCGCACGCTTTTAGGAGTTAATTGCTCAAAATGTCAGCCTTACAACTAACTTTACGACTATTTGAACCATAGGCAACTACTTAAGTTGTCTCAATCTTTCACTATGCAACGCCTAATTTGGTCTTTCTACTCCCACTTTCACCTTAGCTTCAATCGGCTTTTTCTGAGAATGAAGGTAAATTTATAATTATTCTGATATTTCAACTCCAACTGGCACCTTAACTTCAACTGCTTCCTGTTGAGACTGTTTCAATAAATTGCCTGTAGTGGTATTTGAAACACCTTCTTTTTTTGAACTCCTCAATTTCAACTTCTCAGCTAACACATCTCGTTGATTAATCAAATAAATACTAACTAAAGTTAAACCCACTCCCACTGACTGTAACGAACTCAAAACTTCCCCTAAAAACAAATTGCCAAACAATAAAGCAAAAATTGGAGTTAGAAAAGTTAAAGCACTTAAACTCGTAAGATTTCCAGAAGAAGCAAAATAAAAGAATAAACCATAGGCGATCGCGCTGCCGAAAATAGTCGCATAACCCATCGCTATCCAACCATACCCATCAATATTTACCCACTGCTGAGACTCAAACCCTCCGGAAAGAGCAAGTAATGGAACACCACCTAAAATCAAATGCCAACCAGTTGCCATAACTGGGTCACTATATTTGCAAACCCAACGCACTAAAACTGTTCCTACTGCCATAGATAGAGATGCTAATAACATTAACCATTCTCCACTTTGAAACAGTGCATCTATTCCCAGAGATGCTTCCATTGTTTCTGGATGCAGCAAACTTCCAATCCATTCATCAGGCAAACCAATTAAACTAATACCAAAAACACCAATACCTAACCCTAACCAACCCCAAAATCTAATTCTCTCTTGAAATAACCACAATGATAAAATAGCTACTGCCAGAGGTTGGGAGTCAATCATCACCGAACCCAAACCAGCACCTGTTCTGACTAACCCTTGAGCCAAAAATCCCTGAAACAAAGCACCATCTACTAAGGCAAATAATAAAATCCACAACCAAGCTATTTTTCCTTGTGGTTGAGGTCTTCCCTGAATAATTCCTACCAGTAACAATAATATACCTGCTGGCAATATACGCATTGCTGCCATAAAGAATGGTGTTGTCTGAGGAATAACACCTTTCATCGCTACCATTGCAGTTCCCCAAAAGAAAAAGGGAGCAATTAGTAAGAGTGGTGCAAAGGGGAGTTTTGAGTTAGTCAGTTTTAGCTGCATAGTAATTTCAGTTATCAGTTATCAGTCATCAGTTATCAGTACCGACCGCTGTTTGCGCAGCATGACCTAGGAAAATCAGAGGCACCGAAATACTGAAGTTTAATTTTTCTGTCCCCTTGTAGAGCGACAGCTCGTGGCGCAGCCAAGGGGAGACTATTGACCCTATTTTTTGGTCATTATTTTATACATTTTAATATTAAAACTTTATTTACAAATTGTAACAATTTTTCATAGAAGTATTTATTATTAAATTTAATGAATTAATAATAAGGCAAAATTTCCAAATATTCATTAAATATTATCTTTGTTGACAATTTAAGTTGAATATGTTATTAAATAAATTCAGATAATTTGTGCTATGATTAAATTTGACTTTTGACTGAATAAAAGTATGATTTGGCCATTTAAGCCTCGGTATCGTAAACAAATTGCCCGAATTGAAATTAATGGTGTCATCGCGAGCGACACCAGAAAGCGAGTTTTAGAAGCACTAAAAACGGTAGAAGAAAGAAAATTCCCTGGTCTGTTACTGAGAATTGATAGTCCCGGAGGCACTGTTGCTGACTCTCACGAAATTTACAATGCCCTGAAAAATTTGCAAGATAAAGTCAAAATTGTATCTAGTTTCGGCAATATCTCAGCCTCTGGGGGTGTGTATATTGGCATGGGTTCTCAACATATTGTGTCTAACCCTGGGACAATTACAGGTAGCATTGGGGTAATTTTGCGGGGCAATAATATAGAACGTCTTTTGGAAAGAGTAGGGGTTTCTTTTAAAGTAGTAAAGTCTGGTCCATATAAAGATATATTGGCCTTCGACCGAGAAATGACAGATACAGAAAAGCAAATTCTCCAAGACTTGATTGATAATAGTTATCAGCAATTTGTCAAAATAGTGGCTGAGGCACGAAATTTAGCTGTAGAAACTGTCAGAAGTTTTGCAGATGGCCGAATTTTTACAGGAGAACAGGCATTAGAATTAGGTGTGGTTGACCGTTTAGGTACTGAAGAAGATGCCCGTAAATGGCTTTGTGAACTGATAAAATTAGACCCAGAGAAGACCGAAAGTTGTACCCTCGAAAAACCAAAATCTTTAGTAAGTCGAGTTTTGGGCAATAATCAGGTATCATCAAAACTATCGGCAGCTCAAAGCTGGGTAGAATTTGAAACCTCTACTAATGGTTTACCTTTGTGGCTGTATCGACCTTAAATTCAAATAATAAAATTGTTGATTGGGAGGATTTTGGCGTGGTGTGGCGAGTTCAAGCAATTCGTGGGGCAACTACTGTCTCAGAAAACTCAAAAGAAGCCATTCAAGAGGCAGTAACGGAACTACTAGATGAACTAGAGAACCATAATCAAATCGATCCAGGCCAAATTATTAGTACGACTTTCTCTGTAACTCGTGACTTAGATGCTATTTTTCCGGCTGCGATCGCCCGCCAACGTCCCAACTGGAATAATGTACCTTTATTGGATGTGCAGCAGATGCACGTTGAAGGTAGTTTAGAACGTTGTATTAGATTTTTGATTCATGTAAATATGCCAGAAACCCATGCCCAAAAAATTGTTCATACCTATTTGCGAGGGGCAAAAAATTTGAGACCTGACTGGCAAAAAGCTTGAATAAGGCAGAAGGCAGAAGTCAGAGTTGCTTATGGATAGTCAACGATCAGCCACTCCGTATCTGATAACACCAAGCAATTTTAAGTATCGCAAGTGACTGTGGGGTATTAAACCTGCAAAAGAAAAGAAATAGCAATAGTCTGCTACGGTTTTTTTTCTACGCAACGTTACGCGAATGCAAATTATTAAAGCAGACTATAATATAGCCAATATATTCAAGGGTGAGTTTAGCTGCTTAATTTCACTAGACTCAATTTTTTTTGATCACCTTTCAAGAAAATAAGCTAGAGTTATTTATAATTCTCAATCTAAATTTTTATTATATGAGAGCGCCATTTTTTGCCAATATTATTATATCTGCCTTTGTTGCCATAGTAACTTGGTTCTGGACTAGCCCTGCCTGGGCAGCAATTCCAGTTCAGCTGTACGATCTAGAATACAATCAATGTCCTTCTAGCTTAGAAAAAGGAATGATTTCCAGTGGCTCTAGTATGGCAGCTAACTGTTTTATTATCGCTGGTAAAGCCAAAAATACTACCGATAAAATTTTGTATGATGCTGATGTATATGGACGTATTTATGATGCTGATAATAATAATGTTATGCAAAATCGTACAAGACTTGGGTCAATTGAAGAAGTCCCCCCAGGTGTAACTGATTTTGAAATTAGAGTTTCCATACCAGCAAATCTGCCTACTCCATTGAGACTTAAACAGTTTAAATCATCTGGCTTTTCTCATAAAGTTCGGTGGCAAACTATTGAAGAATTTGATGGGTTTTAATTATTGAAGGCAGGTTGATTTCTAAGAATTAATATCTTTTTTCAATCTGCCTCAAAGTTTTTTTAAAAGAAAACTATATTGATAGATACTAATAAGCCAAGCCATTTAGTAACCCAGTCAAAACTTGAGCAACAAACTGGAGAGCAAATATAGCGATTATGGGAGAAAAGTCTATACCTCCCAAGGGTGGAATAATAGAACGAAATATATTTAGATAAGGATCAGTCAATTGACTCAATACAGAAAATGGTGGATCGTACCAGTTAATATTAGGGAACCAACTTAATAAGATCCTAATGAACATTAAAATTAAGTATATTTGTACAAATGTTCCTAAAGTTTGTGCTAGTAGTCCTATAGAGGCATTCATAAGCTTGATTATTCTGAAACTACAAACAATAATAGATATTAAAGTTTAGTTTAGCACAGCTTTGTGTTGTTAATCTTTCATTCTGAGCCATCTCTAAAATCTATTTTGAACGTAGATTTATTTTTAATAATCTGAGGATTCTTCAGAGAGCGATCGCCCAGTATTTCCCAAGTTTCCATTAACACCATTTATTTGTTGGCGCACTTCATCAATTGCTTGATTCAATTGGGCTATTTTACCTTCCAAGCTTTGACGAGTTTCTTCTATAATTTCTGATTCTTTTATAGCTTTTTGTTTTTCAGTATCTTCTGGAGTCTCTAATAAATTTTCTGCTTCATCTATATCATTATCATTAGACACTCTTGAACCTACTAAAATTCCCAATAACCCACCTACCAAGCCGCCGACTGCTGCTCCTGCAATCAAACCACTTGCAAAACCATCTTTATTACTCATAATTTAGCAAATAGCTAATCGTTTATATTAATGTCTATCTTCAAAAATAGCATATTTTTAATATAATCTCAATAATTAATTTTGATTTACTTCAAGTGGCCAGTTATTTCAGTTATCAGTTATCAGTTATCAGTTGTCAGTACCTCTCCAATAAGAAGGCTTGAAGTATACTTGGAAGTGGGGGAGTGGGGGAGTGGGGGAGTGGGGGAGTAGGGGAGTGGGGAAGATGAAATATTGGAGAATTATAGAATTATCAACAGATATTAAGCATCTCCTCCATAAAGAGGGAGTAGCGAGTAGAGGGAAAGAATTGATCGATAAGAGTGCGATAATTGATTTGATTTTTCGGCGTTGGTAATTTGAGGTATGATACCATGTCCGGATAAGAGCGCCATAGAACTCCGTGACCTTTAGGCGACCAAAAAACTTTCTCCTTCTACTCGGGGTTTCTTCTTCTTTCTTTCCCTCCACCTGAGGGGCGAGGGGTGGGTTGACTCGGTCCTCCTGACTTCCCCTCCCAGGAGGGGTTAGGGCGAGGGGTGGGTTGACTCCTAAAGGATTAAGATTAATATCATACACGCGCTTTACCAACGCCGATTTTTCATTATTTCTCCCTGTTCCCTTTTGCCTGTTCCCTCTTTTCTGGAGATGTCTATATAATAGATAATCAGATTCTATGTAGAACCCCACCGGATTTGATATAACTAAGTACCAAAAGTTCGATCGCCAGCATCGCCAAGACCTGGTACAATGTAGCCGACATCATTAACAACCTCGTCAATAGTTGCTGTATAGATAACCAAGTCAGGATAAGTGGTACTCAACTTTTGTAGAGCAGGAGGAGCTGCTACTACAGAAATTATTCTGACTGAAGCAACATCAACCCCACGCTCTGTTAATTCAGTCATCGCTTGCATAATTGTGCCACCAGTAGCTAACATTGGGTCGCAAATCAAAACCCTAACATTAGTGGCAAACTGGGGAGGTAGTTTATTCAAATAACAGCTAGGTTCGAGAGTTTCTTCATTTCTAACTATTCCCAGATGATAGATGGATGCTAATGGTAAGACAGTTTGCGCTCCTTCTAATAATCCTAGACCAGCTCGGAGAATTGGTATTACTACGACAGGGACTTGAGGATTAACAAAAGTAGCAGGAGATTCAGCTAAAGGAGTTTGTACTGTTGTTTCTATTATTGGTAACCAATCTCGAATTGCTTCATAGGTTAACCATCGACCTAATTCTGTCATTGCAGAACGAAATAGAGCGGAGGGTGTATTTATGTCACGAGCTACCCCTAACCAATGTTTGACTAAAGGATGAGGTGGGACATAAACACGAAGTTGCATAGTCATTTCAGTTATCAGTTATCAGTTATCAGTTATCAGTACCTCTAGTTAAAGTCAGAGGTTTGAAATATTGAACTTTATTTATCTTGGTTGATTGGATATGGCGCAGGTTTCCTCGCCATCCATCGACCGCTTTGTCACGCCACTATTAAACTTTGATTGACTCAAATCAAACATTATTAACATCATAAGCGCTACACTAAAATCTAGCAAATTTTCAAAGGTGTTACTATGACAATTTCTCCTGCATCTCAGTCATTAACTGACAAATTTCCTCCAATACTTGAATATGATGCAATAGTTATCGGTTCTGGTATTGGTGGTTTAGTTACAGCTACTCAACTTGCAGCTAAAGGAGGCAAGGTTATAGTATTAGAAGGTTATACTATTCCTGGTGGTAGTTCCGGTTATTTTGAAAGGGAAGGATATACATTTGATGTTGGTGCATCAATGATATTTGGTTTTGGTAAGAAAGGTACAACAAATTTATTGACTCGTGCTTTAGATGCGGTAAATGTTAGCATAGAAACAATTCCTGATCCTGTACAAATACATTATCATCTACCAGATAATTTAGAGTTAAAAGTTTACCAAGAATATGAAAAGTTTATCCAAGAATTAACTCAAATATTTCCCCATGAAAAAAAAGGAATTCGTCAATTTTATGATGAATGTTGGGCAGTGTTTAATTATCTCAATTCTATGGAGTTATTATCTCTGGAAGAGTTAAAATATCTCTCCAAATCATTTTTTCAAAATCCTGGTTCTTGTCTGGGTTTATTGAAGTATTTGCCTCAAAATGTAGGTGATGTTGCACGTCGATATATTAGCGATAAAAAATTATTAAAGTTTATTGATATGGAATGTTATTGTTGGTCAGTAGTGCCGGCAGATTTAACACCAATGATTAATGCAGGAATGGTGTTTTCCGATCGCCATTATGGTGGTATTAATTATCCTAAAGGTGGTGTGGGTAAAATTTCTCAAAAATTGGTAGAAGGTTTGGAGAAAACAGGGGGAGAAATTAGATATAAATCTCGGGTTCAAGAAATTATTATTGAAAAGGGAAAAGCGGTAGGAGTGAAGTTAACTAATGGAAAGGTTTATCGGGGTAAACGGGTTATTTCTAATGCGACGAGATGGGATACTTTTGGTAAATTAATTCCAGCAGAAAATATACCGTCAAGTGAGAAAAAATGGCGCAGTAATTATCAAAAGTCACCAAGTTTTTTAAGTTTACATTTAGGAGTTGAAGCTTCTGTATTTCCAGCAGGTACAGAATGTCATCATATTCTCTTAGAAAATTGGGAAAAAATGGAGGAATCAGAAGGTACTATTTTTGTCTCTATTCCTACACTTTTAGACCCAGATTTAGCGCCAAAAGGTTGTCATATAGTTCATAGTTTTACACCGAGTTATATAGAAGATTGGCAAGGATTAACAATCAAAGAATATGAAGCAAAAAAAGAAGAAGCTGCGGGGCGAGTTATTGATAAGTTAGAAAAGATTTTTCCCGGTTTAGATGCTGGTTTAGATTATATGGAAGTAGGAACAGCTCGTTCCCATAAAAGATTTTTAAATCGTGAAGATGGCACTTATGGACCTATTCCTAGTCGTAAGTTACAAGGTCTATTAGCAATGCCATTTAATCGTACTGCAATACCTGGTTTATATTGTGTTGGAGATAGCACATTTCCTGGTCAAGGTTTAAATGCTGTGGCTTTTTCTGGTTTTGCCTGCGCTCATAAAGTTGCTGTTGATTTAGGATTAAAAAAAGGAAGAATTCATTAATGGATAATGGATAATGGATAATTACAAGAAGGTTAAAACCGTTACGGAATTGAATATAAGGAAATATTATTTCTTCTCTTGGTCGATTGGATATGGCGAGGAGACCGCTCTTATCAGAGCCGCTCCGCTAACGCCATCCCTCGACCGCTTTTTTTACCCTTAAAAGGGGAGGCTTTTAAGCTGAATTATTTAATTAACAATTATTAATAATTAATAATTCGGTAAGAAGTAATATCAATTTCATAAAATGTTGCTATATTGGTTATTTTTGTAGAAATCAGTAAGGTCAATTTATGAATTGTCTCTAAAGAAGTCAGGAGTCAGAAGGAAAGCAAATATATGAATAATTTTGAGGTAATTTGACTATAACTATCTTGTTAGGATTTAGTAGAATACAATTTTGAAAAATAATGTGGTTAAGCAAGAAGGGAGAAAATGGTTCAACAATTAATAATTAATAATTAATAATTACCTCTCCTTGAAAATAAGAGGATTGATTAAAAGGAAAAATTTTTCTTGTTTCTCCTTTAAAGGAGAGGCTTTAAACCTTAATTATTTGGTGAATTTTATCCCTCAATCAAAAGCAAAAAGTTGATACAAAAAACAAGTATTTATAATTAACATCCTGGTGCATATCATATTTGCAAAAATACTTTTTTTCCTGATATATTGCCTATTGCCTATTGCCTATTGCCTGTTGCCTAAAAGCGATAATTTTTTGGTTTTATTCAAGATTTAGATGCACCCTAACATCTTCTATATCTATTTATAGAGAAGATTTATCAGACTTGGTATGATTTTATCTCCTACGGAGTTGATATGAATGAAAAAATTAGTTTTTAGGTGTTTGTGCAGCATTCCGCAGGAAATGTTGATGCTTTTAGTTTGACAATAACTAATCAATTAAACCTAATATAGTATGTACTTTTTGTAAGTAAAATTATCATCAGCTAAGATAAAAAATGAATCAATCTATTTTTACTAAAGAACCATGGCTTGCTGTCAATTTATCATATTTTTTCCCAGGAATAGGGCAGATATATTCAGGAAATATATCTAGAGGTTGGATACTAATCATTTGTAGCTGTCTATTTTGGGGATTAGATGTGTACTTCATATTTAATCCAAAAAGTAATCCTATAATTGGTATAGCTTTTTTACTAGCTTATAGTTTGTTATCTATATGGAATCTTTTTGATGCTCATAATTGTGCAAGAAAAGCCAATAGTTCTCAATTTGAAGAAGCGAGAAAAAATAGTAAAGACCCATGGTTATCTGTGTTTCTTTCTCGATTCATATTTCCAGGAGTTGGTCACATATATATAGGTAAGATTTGGCTTGGTGTTTTATTAATTATAATCTTCATATTTAGTTCACTTATTCCCTTCTTGACTCTTCTAGTATTTAGTTTTGCTGTTTATGATGCTTATCGGAGATCGCCTGTTCATAGACAAATCTCAAAAAGGCTTTTATTAAGTATTTTTGTAGGGATAATAATAACTGGCGCATTCAATTTTTATATCCCAGCATTGATCGGAAAATTTGCAGAATCTCGTTATATTCCATCAGGCGCAATGTTGCCTACATTGGAAATTAATGACCGCTTGATTATAGATAAGTGGAGTTATAATTTTCAAGAACCACAACGGGGTGATATAGTCATATTTATGCCAACAGAAGCATTAAAAAAACTATATAAAGATCCTTTTATTAACAGAATTATTGGCTTGCCAGGAGAAACAATAGAAGTAAAAAATGGAAAAGTTTATGTAAATAATAAACCTCTAGAAGAAAAGTATTTAGCTTCTGCGGTTAACCCACAAGAAAAAGTTACTGACAACTCCAAATATCAGCAGACAGTAATAGAGGTTTGTCCACCCGAGCAACGATTTTTATCTAAGTCTATTACTCTACCTGAAAATTCATATATAGTAATGGGCGATAACCGTAACCACAGTTATGATAGTCGCTGTTGGGGTTATATTCATCGCTCTAATATTTTTGGTAAAGTCTTCAAAAGATTTTGGCCTATAAATAATGCAGGACTTATTGAATAGTTTCAGCTCTCTTTGCAAGAGCAGGGTCAATTTATTGTCACTAGAGAAAAATTGTATTCTTTGAAATTTTGTACATCTTGCTAGGATTAGTTAACCAAAAATATAGAGTTGTAAATATTCTCTGACGACAAAGAATTAGCCCTGCTTCGTAAGAGGGAACAAGAAACAGGCAACAGGCAACAGAGAAGAAATATATATATGTCTAATAGTTTAAATTTAAGTCCGATAAAAATTATCCTAATGCTAGGATTAATCATATTTGGATTAATTTCTACCCTAGCGATAGCTAATTATATTAAAACCACCAAAATTGTTAATAATCAATCTATTAATTCTCAGTTTGTTCTTAATCAATATTCTCAAAAAATCTTAAATAATCAATGGATAATTAGCTCTGCTCAAGCTCAGAAATTAGTTGTACAAGGAGCAACAATTTTAGATGCTCGTTCTTGTAAAATATTTAATATTCAAAGTTTGTTAAATGCAACTTGTATAAGTTGGCAAGAATTTTCTCAGTCTCAATCTCCATTTAAAGGAAAATTACTTACAGATGACAAAGTTTTGACAGAAAAATTACAAGGTATAGGCATTTTTAATCACAAACCAGTCATAGTATTTGGCAATACCATAAATGGTTGGGGAGAGGATGGCAGAATAGTTTGGATGTTACGCACTTTAGGTCATCAAAAATCCTTTTTAGTTGATGGAGGTTTTACTGCTTTAGTTAAAGGGGGTTTTCCTACAGTTAAGTTTACGAAAAATAATTCTCCACCTAGAGGAGATTTTGTGGTTAATCGGAATAAAAATTGGCTGATGAGTCAGAATGAATTAAAAACAAATTTAGAAAAAGATAACTTAGTAATTATTGATACTAGAGAGCCACAAGAATATGCTGGAAAAACACCTTATGGAGAAGAACGTGGCGGTCATATTCCAGGGGCAATTCATATTTATTTTAAGTATTGGTTAGATAATAATGGGATGTTATTATCGCGGGATAAAATTTTAGAAATGTTGACAGAAAAAGGAATTACAAAAGATAACATTATTGTTACTTATTGTACAGGTGGTGTACGTTCTGCTTGGTCAACTTCTGTATTGACAGATTTGGGATTTAAGGTGAAGAATTATTCTGGTTCTATGTGGGAATGGTCGGCGAGTAGTGCAGATATTTATCATTTGAAAATCTCTAGAAAAGAGGGAGTAGGCAATAGGGGGAATTAACGAAGTCAGAAGTCAGAAGTAGAAGTCAGAAGTTATTTTTGTAACGGGGATTTGAGCTTCGCTCCAAAAATATTTCACCTTAAAAGGGGGGGTTGCGCGACCCATATTATTTTGATAATTGATAATTTTTGTACGATAATTGATTTGATTTTTTATTATTTGGAGATGTCTTTTGGAAAAATATAAAAACTGACTTTATAGGAAGCTATACTTAAATAAGTGATAGATTTTTGAAGAAGGAAGAAGGAAGAAGGAAGAAGTGGATAGGGACTCAAACCCCAAGCAATTATAAACTCCTTGCAGATGGCGGGGTATTATACCAATTTTATAAATGTTTGCTACAAATAGCTAGAGTATTTCTTAGGAGTAAACCCACCCCCTAACCCCTCCCAGGAGGGGATGTCAGGAGAACCGAGTCAGAATGAATAGCTTCAATACCAGTTTTGAGCTAGTAAATTCTCTTTTTTGTCAAAGGAACATTTCCTGTAAAGTATTTAGAAGGGACTTATTATTCGCAACATTCTTTTTTCAAATTGGTATTAAACCTAAAAGAAAAAGAACCTATTCCACTAACAAGATTTTTGCTAAAAACCCTAAATATTTTGAGAGTTAAAAACGAAAAATTAAGCTTTTCAAACACATTTTCGTTAAAGAAATAAACTTGTTAAAAATAGTGGAATAGGTTCAAAAGAAAAAAATAAATGATTCATGCTTAAGTGTTTAGAGGTAAGCATTTCCTGCGGAATGCTGCGCAAACAGTCGTCAGCTATTAGCTATCAGCTATTAATTTTGGGAAAGGTAAAAGCAACCTTTGAAACTGAGTTTGAATAAAAAGTTACTGTCAAAGTCTCCAGACCAAATCTGAGAAGTAATTATTCATTATTAATTGCTGATAGCTGACTGCTAATAGCTGAATGCTTACGTTTAGAGATGAAATTGAAAATATAGTGTTTCTCAAGTTACTGAGGTACAGTTGTTTTTTATATTCCCTATTCCCTACTCCCTACTCCCTAAAACAAAGGAATTTTGTACTTCACCATTTTTGAGAATTGCTATATCTAATATTTAGATAAAATAATCGGCAATAATACTGACTAAGTAGCCATGTATTAAGGAATAATTATTGTATAATAACAAAAATAATTTCCCAGTAAATTTGGAATTTAATTTAGTACTAATTATGGATGAATTCAACTCTTTAATTGAACAGTCGCAGACAACATTACCACTTCCAGAGATTCTACCGCCACCACCATTAGAAATTTCTCCACAGGTAATATCAATAAACCCAGATTTTCCACCGCCACCACCATTGGAAGTTTCTCCAGAGGTAATTACTCCAGTGGAGAATTTCCCAGAAACTAATGATATAGTTTTGATTAGTAACCCTGGGTTAAATTTCGGTTCCCAAATTCCCTCAAATAATAACCCAACTATAGAATTTTCTGACCTTCTAGGAGGCAGTAATGTTGAAAATGGACGAGGCATAACTACCGATGCAGAAGGCAATATTTACATTACAGGCAGTACTAACTCTATAGATTTTCCAGTAACTGCAAATGCTGTACAAAATAGTTTTGCTGGAGGTAATGAATTTGGTTCTGGCGATGCTTTTGTTGCTAAATATTCTCCTGATGGAACTCTGATTTATTCTACATATATAGGTGGAAGTGGTGATGATTTTGGTACAGATATTGAAGTAGATGAAAGTGGTAATATCTACGTCACAGGTAATACTAATTCTGTTGACTTCCCGACTGTAAATGCTTTGCAAAATACTTATGGTGGCGGTGAATTTTCAGGGGATGCTTTTGTGGTTAAACTATCTGATGATGGTACTAATATTGAGTATTCTACTTATTTAGGTGGGCAAGATAACGATTTTAGTAGTGGTATTGCTTTAGATGATAATGGCAATGTTTATATAACCGGAGATACGGGTGCTTTACTCCGTTTTCCCATCGTCCCTCTTACTGGTATAGGCGATTTTCCTACCACAGAAAATGCCCTACAAAATACTTTAATTAGTGAATTTAATCGTGATGCTTTTGTCAGTAAAATATCTACTGATGGTAGTGAATTAATCTACTCAACTTTATTTGGTGGAAATGATACGGAGGTAAGTAACGATATTACTATAGATAGTAGTGGCAATGCTTATATAACTGGTGATACTCGCTCCGTTGACTTTCCGACAGTAAATGCAGTACAAAATTCTTTAGGTGGAGACCGAGATATATTCATTACCCAACTTAATAGTGACGGTAGCGACCTAATTTTTTCCACTTACTATGGTGCCGTAGATGGAGATACTGGTAATAGCATTGCCGTAGATGAAGTGGGCAACATTTATGTAGGAGGATCTTCCGGTAGTCAAATTATCGGAGGTGATGCAGTAGTACCCCCAGTTGGAGAATTTCCCACTGTTAATGCTTTGCAAGATAATTTTGCTGGGGGTGAAAGTGATGGAATTTTGATGAAAATTAATAGCGATCGCTCTGTTGGATACGCGACTTATTTAGGTGGAGCAAATTTCGAGTCTATTGAGGGTCTTGATATTGATGGGGTCGGTAATACTTATATTATTGGCAACGATAATTTTGCCGATGCTTTTGTCAGTAAAATATCTAACGATGGTGGAACTGTAGAATATTCAATTTCCTTTGAGACCAACAATAATTTGGGTATATTTGGCAATGACATTGCAGTAGACGAAGTTGGTAATGCTTATATTGTTGGTTCCAGCAACTCCACTGCTTTTCCTGAATTTATTCCAGGTGGTAGTACTACAGCGAACGATATTTTTGTTGCCAAACTAAACTCTAATAGTCAACCTCCAAATATTCCCTTTCCCAATATTCCCAGCACTTTCAACGAAAATCTTTACTTGCTAGAAAATTCTGGTGTAGCAGATGCTGTGACAAATGGTTTATTTAATAACGGGTTTGAACATTGGTTAGAATTTGGTTTTTTAGAAGGGCGATCGCCTCAGTTTGCTTTTGATGAAAATTTTTATCTGACTACTTACCCAGAAATTGCTGATGCAGTAGCAAATGGTTTATTTATCAATGGGTTAGAACATTACATTCGGTTTGGTCAAACTGAAGGGCGTCAAGCAGTTGCTTAATTTGTTGACATAGGAGTGAAAATCAAAAATCAAATCAATTATTTTTCCCTGTTCCCTGTTCCCTGTTTCGGTGTTCTCTGTTCCCTCTTTTCTGGAGATGTCTAATTATAGAACCCATTTGGTATCTTCATAAATATCAAGTTTTTTTAGCTAGGAGTCAGGAGACAACCCACCCCTCACCCCTCCCAGGAGGGGAAGACAGGAGACAGGAGGTAAGAGGGAAGAGAGAAGATGTGAGGAGAGATAATACAAAAAATTCAACACTCCTTCTTCAGATTTTTTCTCAAAATTGATGCGCGAAAAGACTTGACTACCACAATTATCTACCACAATTATATAGATCTCAAATGGGTTCTATAGATAGGGGTAAATTTTTTGATAGTCGTGCATAGTAATGGTAGATGGGGAAGAATAACGCAAGTGCAAGGGAGCAAGATGCTCCCACTGCCATTTCCCTTGAGAAAATAATTACAATAGAGATAAGAGTAGAAATTACATAGATAGATTATTTTTTGTGTCTTTTTTCAGAAATTTTCTTCCCTTTTTCCTACTTCTGCAAAAAGTCTATTCTTTTTCACCAGATGTTTAATAGACGACCATTAGACATAGGAGTGGAAATTACACATATAAATCATTTTGTGTGTTTTTTTTAGGAATTTTCTGCCCTTTTTACTACTTCTACAAAAAGTCTATTTTTTTCACAAAATGTTTAATAGACGACCATTAGACATAGGAGTGGAAATTACACATATAAATCATTTTGTGTGTTTTTTTAGGAATTTTCTGCCCTTTTTACTACTTCTACAAAAAGTCTATTTTTTTCACAAAATGTTTAATAGACGACCATTATACATAGGAGTGGAAATTATACCAATTTGAAAAAAGAATGTTACGAATAATAAGTGCAATAAAAAGATTTTGCAGGAAATGTCCCTTTGACAAAGCGGTCGAGGGATGGCGAGGTTCCCTCGCCATATCCAATCGACCAAGAGAGCGGTGCGACCCCGCGACGAGGTCAGCTCGCTTGCGGAACGCGCACCAAGAGAAAAGAGAATTTACGACCTGAAAACTGGTATTAAATCTATTAATTCTGACTCCTGAATTCTGGATTCTGTTTGCGGAGCATGACAAACGGAAATTCTTACGAAATACCCTAGCTATTTGTAGCAAACATTTATCAAATTGGTATTACACATATAGATCATTTTTTGTGTATTTTTTCAGAAATTTTCTGCCCTTTTTCCTACTTCTGAAAAAAGTCTATTCTTTTTCACCAGATGTTTAATAGACCACCATTAGACATCGGAGTATAAATTATACACATAGATTATTTTGTGTGTATTTTTTCAGAAATTTTTCTTCCCTGTTGCCAGATGAGCTGTTGACTGTTGCCTACTTCTGTAAAAAGTCTATTTTTTTCACCAGATATCTATTACAATGCACCACCAGCAATTTTGTTTTTTTACCTCACTTTTTTCTTCACATTAATCCTACTTTTCTCAGAGCTTTTTCTGCCGCTCGTTTTTCAGCTTCTTGTTTACGATGACCTTTTCCCTCGCCATATAACTCCCCCCTAACTCTAACTTCAGCAGTGAATATTTTGGCATGATCCGGACCTTCTCCATTATTAGATTCATATTTAGGATTTTCTCCAAATTTTGCCAATGCCCACTGTTGAAATTTACCTTTAGTATCAACTAAATCATCTGTTTGTGCATCACTTTCTGAATCTGGAAAAATTATTTCATCTGCAACGGGTTGAAAAAGTTTTTTCACAAAAGGGCGAACTTTTGTCAAAGTTGAGTCTAGAAAAAAGGCTCCAATTATTGCTTCAAAAGTGTCACTAAGTAAAGCCGGATTTTGACGACCTCCATCTTTTTCTGCTCCCTTACCAAGACGCATTAATTCACCTATTTCTAGTTGAGTTGCAAATTTTGCCAATTGTTTTTCATCTACTAAAAGTGAACGGAGACGAGTAAGTTCTTTAGGTTTTAAATCATATTCTTCTTTATAACGTCTATAGAGTAGTTCTCCTACTAGGAAACCTAACACAGCATCGCCCAGAAATTCGAGACTTTCATTATCTTCTTCTCCAGAATTTTCGTTTAAAAAAGAGCGGTGGGTTAGAGCTTGTTTTAGAAGCTCAGGATTTTTAAATTCAGGTAGTTTCTTTGTCATTTACCAATCTTACATTTCTTGATATTTATCTATATTAATCCTTCTTGTTTCAATTTAGCTAGGGCATTTTCAGCAGCTTGTTTTTCTGCATCTTTTTTACTACGACCTTCACCTTGAGCATACTTTATATTATCCACAAATACTTCAGACAAAAAAATAGGTTTATCGTCTGAACCACCACATTTATTAGATTCATATCTAGGAATTTTTTTAATTTCTTCTAATGCCCACTGTTGAAATTTAGCTTTAGTATCTACTAAATCATTGTCTGGAAAAATTATTTCATCTGCAACGGGTTGAAAAAGTTTTTTCACAAAAGGACGAACTTTCGTCAAAGTTGAGTCTAGAAAAAAGGCTCCAATTATTGCTTCAAAAGTGTCACTAAGTAAGGCAGGGTTTTCACGACCTCCATCTTTTTCTGCTCCTCTACCAAGACGCATTAATTCACCTATTTCTAGTTGAACTGCAAATTTTGCTAATTGTTTTTCATCTACTAAAAGTGAACGGAGACGCGTAAGTTCTTTAGGTTTTAAATCATATTCTTCTTTATAACGTCTATAGAGTAGTTCTCCTACTAGGAAACCTAACACAGCATCGCCCAGAAATTCGAGACTTTCATTATCTTCTTCTCCAGAATTTTCGTTTAAAAAAGAGCGGTGGGTTAGAGCTTGTTTTAGAAGCTCAGGATTTTTAAATTCAGGTAGTTTATTTGTCATATTATAAATTTTAATTTCTTGATAAGTTAGGTGGGCATAAATAAATGTTGAAACGAAGAATCTGAAAATTAAGCCAGCAAGAAGTTTTCCAGAAATTTTCCAAGTTTTAAATTTCCATCGCGATTTTATAGATAATTAGGGTTTGCTGAAAAAGTCTTTTAGTAGGGGTAGGAGACAGGAGACAGGAGACAGGAGACAGGAGAAAAGGGTCGGGAGCGAGGAGGTAGGAGTAACAATTGTAAGAATGATTTTTCTGCCCAACTATGAGCCTAAAATACGCTCCTTTTTGAGCATGAAGAACTGAAAACCAGGCACTTTTTTCGACTCCAAAAAGGCTAAATTCTTTATATGTCAATGCTTTTATATTTAATCAGCAAGCCCTAATTAAACCTACCTACTTATAGCAGTTTACTACTCTCTAGAAGTACTTATGTTGATGATTTTAGGGAGTAGGGAAGAGCGAATAGGAAAAAAATATTTGCCGTATCAGTTGTACCAGATTAATTACCGAATATGCTGTATTTACAGCAAGCAAATTTTAGGATAGTTAGCGACAGTTGAAAATTAATCTATAATTCTTATTGCCTATTCTCAGACCCAGTATTCCCTATTCTCTAAAAGCATAAAAATTTGTACCTCCAAGACTCGAAAACTGCTTTATCTATATTAATCTTTTTTGTCTCAACTTAGATAGTGCGTTTTCTGCAGCAAGTTTTTCAGCCTCTTTTTTACTCCCACCTTGACCTTCGCCATACAGTTTATTAGCTACAAATACCCGAGATATAAAACTTGGTTCATGGTCAGATCCACCACATTTTTCAGTTTTATATCTTGGCACATCTGTACCATTTTTTAGTACCAATTCTTGAAATAAACCTTTAGGATTTTCAATATTAAGAGATTCATTTTCCGGCTCTAAATCAGCAGATTTTTCCAGAGTTTCAGCAAAAATTGGTTCTAAAAAATTGCGCACTGCTTCAATACCAGAATCAATATAATAAGCACCAATAACTGCTTCAAAAGCATCACTTAATAATGAATTATTTTCACGCCCTCCCTGTGATTCTTCTCCCTTACTTAGCAGAATAAATTGTCCGAGGTTTAAATCTATAGCAAATTTTGCTAACTGTTGATTATCCACTAAACTGGAACGTTTTTGAGTCATTTCACCTTCTTTCATTTTTGGGTATTTACGATATAAATATTCTCCACTAAGAAAATTTAGCAAAGCATCACCAAGAAATTCTAAACGATTATTATCTTCGCTTACTTCTGTAGGGTTTTCATAAAGATAAGTTCGGTGGATTAAAGCAAGTTGTAAAAGAGAAGCATCTGGGAAAGAAATTTTTTCCAGTAATTCGTTTAATTGCTCTCTAATTTGTCTTTCTTCCTCTTCAGAAACAGAATAACTATGAGGAGTTTCACCACGAAATTGTTGTTGAGATAAAAGTCGTAATACTTCTTGCTTTTCTTTCTCTACTTCCTTCACTTCCTCTGCATTGATAATTTTAAGAATCCGAGTAATATTGTCAAGATATCTATAGGTGTCATCTACAGAGAATGGAGAGCCATGTGCCCAGTCATTTCTGACTTCTATGAGTTCTTCTACTATTAGGAAAAATGCTTTATCCAGTTTTATTTTAAATACTTTATCCCACTGCTTCTTGATTAATTTAAGTTGTAGAGATACATCTTCAATTAAAGCCTTTTCGATGCTTTTTTTCTTTTTGACTTGTCTAATTTCATCCTTTAATGTTTCTTGTACTACTTTCAACCAATTTTCTTGATGAAATTCCTTGATTACATCTTCTATATATGGATATAAATTCTTACTCAAAATATTCAAAGCTTTACCAATTATCTCGTGCTTATTATGGATAGTCATGTCAAGTCTACTCCTACATTTTTTATAAAATTATATCAACTAATTTTTTTAACTGTCTCTATTAATATTTGGTTAATAGTACTTAATTAAAGTTGAAGTATAAACATAATAAATAGATGAATTTTATTGAAAACCCAGTTCATTTCCCTTTCTAAGATAGAAAAGAAACTGGGTTTCTATATTTAGACTTTACCTAAAAACATTTTCCCTGTTCCCAACCAGGAGGATAAAGACTATTACCACGACTATTGTTGCACTTGAAACAACTAAGTCGTAGATTTTCCTTGGAATTAGATCCACCTTTACTACGAGGAAGTAAATGTTCAATTGTTAACTTTTCTGGCATTAAACATTTGCCACACCACCAACAATAACAGCCAAAATCTTCTATTAGTTGCTGTTTCTTTTTTCTTTTCTGTTTAGGATTCATTTTTCTGATATCTCCTTTGAGTTGTTTACAAACAACAGCATCGGAACATCAGATATCTATCACTAATAGTGAAATAGTGAGTTACTCAAAAAACTCCCCTATCTTGATAGAAACTTCCCAAAAAATAGAAGTCAAGAGTGACAACTAATGTCACTTTTGGCTCACTAATAATATTGGGATATTTTTCTACAAGGAATTTCATAAAATGAGTATTACTCAAACTAAATAAGCACTATATAAGTGGTACTAGCTTCAGCTAATGTCTCATCAATGGTAAATATATATACTGACTCGTGTATCTCGACTTGTAGCTAATCTCTAATAGACCTAGATGCTTGTAAGCATTTAGTCCCCTAAACTACCTACTTACAAACACCTACCTGTACTAAAGATTAATTACAAATTGAGATATACAAGTGAGTATATATATCTACCACCGATGAGACAGCAGCCAACAACAGACAATAGATACTAATGTTGCATGCTATCTTGAGAAATAGTATAGCAAAGATATAAAATTATTGTCAATGGTTCTCAGATTTATTTTTTTGGACTAACCTTCATAGCATGAAAAACTTCCCGTTCTACTTTATATGTTTTAACTCAGCAACTACATCTAGCAAACTCACTTCTTTTCTACAGCTTTACAACCAAATGGATAAGGTGAATTATAAGTAGTAGAACGTTTACCAAATATTGTATAACGGTTATCTCGAACCTGCTCATAAAAGCGATCGCCCATCCATTTTGCTCCTGGTAAACCCCGATATGCTGCCACAAACACATCCGTTCTTAGAAACCTACGATAATCTGTTCTATTCCTGCTTCATTCTGGCAACGTCGGCGTTATCCAGTCCACAGGCTGTCACGGTCGAACTGACCGCCATAGCTAAATTTAAGGCTGCATTCAAATCCCGATCACAGCTAAAATTGCAGTGTTCGCACTTAAACTCTCTTTCTGACAAAGGCAGAGACTCTTTAAGAGTTCCACACCTACTGCAGGTTTTAGAACTGGGAAACCATCTATCAATAACGATTAGTTCAGAACCATACAAGTCACACTTATATTCTAACTGTCTTCTAAACTCATAAAACCCCATATCGCCAACAGCCTTAGCTAGCTTGTGATTTGACATCATACCTGATACATTTAGGTCTTCTATTACTATCCGGCTGTGGTTTTTAGCTAGATAGGTAGTCAGTTTATGCAATGTATCTTTCCTGATATTGGCTATCCTGTTGTGTAACTGAGCTATCTTAAGTTGAGATTTTTTCCAATTCTTAGAAAATTTAGTTTTATGTCTGTTGAGGTATTGCAGTCGTGATAATTTAGATTCTAACTTTCGGTAAGACTTAGCACCTTCAAATACTTCACCAGTAGATAACGTAGCTAGAGATTTTATACCTAAATCTACACCAACTACATCTACAGATTTCTCAGTATTTATGGAAGCTGAGTCTATCTTGAAACTGACAAACCATCTATCAGCTTTTCTACTGATAGTTACTGACTTGGGAGTAACATTGTCTGGTAATATTTCAAAGGTTTTAACCCATCCAATTCTCGGTAATTTTATGTGATTAAAGCCGACCGTAATTGAGCCATCTAAAGTAAAACTATCATCCCTACCTTTTTTCTTGAATTTAGGTTGACCAGACACTTTACTAAAGCAACGTTTCCAAGCTGATGATAAATATCTCAAAGCATATTGAGGCGCTGTTTTAGATACTTCATAATACCAATAGTTATTAGGTTTAACCATTGCTACTAATAGTTTATGAAGGTCAATTGCAGTGGGGAATTTAAGTTTACTATCAGGATTATTGGAATTGTGATTAAGAATGTTTCTAGTTAGCCATAATCCCCAATTCCAGGCATGGCGAGCCACACCTGCGTGTTTAGCTAGCAAGGTTTCTTGTTGGTTATTTGGGTGTAACTCTGTTTTGAATCCTAGTAGCATAAAATAAAATATAGATAATTATAGATTATACTAGATAATCATAGATTATGTCAAGCTGTTAATTACCCCCACAGGTAAAAGTCGCCCTATTTCTTCCGCTGCATCACTACCTTGCCATCGACATTCCAGTGCATTACCATCAATTAAAATCATACCCATTTCACAATCTTGAGCAGTAATACCAAATTGATTGAGCTTTTCTAAATCTTGCATAGGAATATATTCAAATAGCTCACCTTTATCTATACTTTCCAACACCTGCACCAACGTTACACATAAATTGCAGTTGCCATCATAAATTACAATATAACTCATACGTCTTAGTTTTATTTTAAATACAATCAAACATTGTAACACCAAAATTAAAGCTCTACAGGTGCTTCCCCACCTAACCTTTCTTCTAATAAAAATCTAAGTATAGACTGACTCACCAAAACCAAACCTAATCTAGCTTGCGCTAACTTCGGTTTTTTCACCTTCACCTCACCCCAAATACGACAATGACTGTAAAAATCTTGAAAAGCTACACTCATAGCATCAGCTACTTTTTGCCAATTTATAGGTTTTTTGCTGCTAGAAACACAATAGATACGATCAAGAGTAGAAGCAATTTGAGCAATTAATTGATACTCAGCATCATGTAAAAATTGTAATTGCCCATTAGGTTGTTGCCAGGATATAGATTTAGAAGTTTGCAACTGCCAAAATTGACCGCTACCATCCGGGCCCGTAAGAGTAACATTAATTAAGCGATCGCGTATACCCATCCGCAATAACGAACAACAACGAGCATGACTATACTGAATTGGAAACAAATTTGTAGTTTCTAAAGATTTATCAAAGTAATTGGGTCTAAAACCCCGCCTTGATTGGCGAAATGTTTTTGGAGACTTGCTCACATCCCCGTTACAAAAACAACTTCTGACTTCGTTAAAGTCAACACCAACCTGTAATTCTTGTTGCTCAAAATTTAGGGGAAAAGAAGTTAGATAATCTAACCAATTAGCGATACTCAAATCAGTTAAATAAAAGTAAATTATCCCAGATGAAATTACCTCAAACTCAAAATTATCTGTCTCTTTATTAGTATCAGTATTGACTATTTCTCTACAATATTTAACTAACTCAGTCGCAATATATATAGCTGGTTGTTGGCAAACCGAGGCTAACTTCATAGCGATCGCTGACTTGTATACAATTGCTCCATTATTTATAGTTTGATTAATTGGAATTTCTTCCTTCTTTTGCCAAACTTCTAATGTATTTTCATACCTGCAAGATAATTCCAATTGCTCCTGGTATAAATTTATAGCTTTTTGTAAAATTTGTATCAAATTACACTTAAATGATGCTTTTGTCAATATTATTACCACCTCAAATAAATTTGATCTTGAATCTTCCGAATTAGATGTGTTTTTTGCTACACTTAAACTAAGGATCAAACTGGTATAAGTAGACAGATAAAAATCTGCTTCTATTCCTTTTACCAAAATGATTTGAACTCAAGGTCAACTATTACTACAAGAGAGTACCAATGCAACTATCATCACATCCAGAACTACCAGAAATGTCACTGAATATACAACCTACCAGCACCTCTGTACCTACCAGCAGACCATTTCTGACTTGGCAACTAATCATAGATTGGGCAGAAGAACACTACCGTAGCAGAGCTTTTAGCAAAGATGAACGTATTCCTGCCCGTCCAGGTTTGCTGTATCTAGTACAAAAAGGGTCAATTCGTTTAGTAGGTAATGCCCACATTAGTGCCAGTCGCAATAAGTCTAGCAAGTCAAAAACGAGTAATATTTCAGACGAAGCTTTCCTCGGATTTGTCGGTGCTGGTCAACCATTTGAACTAATAGCTCAGTCACCATTTACACTTCAAGCTTATGCTCATGCAGATCAAACAACTGTGCTTTGGATGTATTGGCATGACCTAGATAATTGGCCTTACTTTCGCAGAGAAGTCCTAGATGCCTTTAGATACCAACATCAACGGAAGCTTCTGTGGCTAAGTACCCTAGGCCAACGTCGCACCATTGACAGATTATTCGGATTTCTGACGCTATTAATTGAAGAATATGGAGAACCATGGATCGCCCAAGACAAACCAGAAGCAATAAGTGGTTATTATTTGCCTTGGCCTTTGACCCATGCTCAAATTGGCAGTGCTATTGGTTCAACCCGCGTAACTGTGACTCGTCTAATGGGTAAATTACGTCAGCAAGGCTTAATATTTATCCAGAATGATCATCTGGTTTGCTTACCAACACAGTCTGAACAGTCACAATAGTTAAATAATTTTTGGGTAGTTAGTTCTGGGCGATTATCAAACTTGGATATTAATACATATCCAACCATAAATTGTTATTTTGCATATTAAAATATTATGCATTGAATAGATAATTTTATCTATATTTATCATATCAAATGATTTGATTGTCATTGCTTACTACTCTATCCTTCTGATGCTAATTTATGTTAAACGAAGTAATTTTTCTTTTATTTATTATCTTCCGTTATCTTCCGGCAATTAAGTATTTTGATGCTCGCCTTTAGCCAAATTTATGTATTCACAGTGTGGATATAGAGATAGCAAATATTAAGAACTGCAAAAGTAAAGTAAATAGTTGAACATTATGGGTAAAGACTTTACTACACCAAAGTTAAGCACATTATTGCAGTATAATTATTAGCTCCAATCAATATATTGATCGCGTTCAAGCAGATGGAATTTTACTTTTGGTACTTCTACAAACCAAAATTAGAAATATTAAGTCCTTTTAATTAAGCATCATAAAAACTCCTCTTAATTGTCCTCACAAGAATAGAATAATTAATGCTATGGAAGGTACGTTTGTCGTACTCCGCGGAGTCGAACTGCTGTTGCCTTTTCTCTGTTATAGCACTACCTAAATAGGTTAGGAAATTTCTCTACTCCCAACTCCCTACTCCCTACTCTCTTACAACCACAATTTATTGTCAACCACCAAAAAACGTACTGCTATACATATAGCAGTTGTCATTACTGTATTTGATATATCATACAAATCCGGGTAAAAAAAAAAGGTGTATATTAAGTAGAATTTAACCAGGAATAGTTGGTTAAGTTTTTAATTTCTGTTGTCATTGTTGATAAAGTAAGACACCTTTGGACTAAAACTTCTTCCATTTCTTCTATACTGTCAAAATGTCTATTTACCAATGGTTCATCTACATAATGCCCATAATCTTTCTGCTGGTTGTAATTCTGGAGAGTATGGAGGTAAATCCTCTCTAATTATCCCTAATGGAACTTTGACTTTTTGACTTCTATGCCATCCAGCTCTATCTTCTACTAAGATGATTTTTTGGGTTTCTGATCACCCCACATCTTGAGCAAAAGTTTCATCAACCAAATTTAACCATTTTATATTAACTCGTGGTATTAAATACCAATAAGTTCTTCCCGTTTGGGGTTCTACAAATCCATATATGTATAACCATTAATATCGATGTTCTACTGTTGCTATTGGCCTTGATCCTTTCTGTGACCAAACTTTCCTTAATATGGGTTTTAATCCGACTCTATGCTCATCAAAAAACCAGATTTTTACTCTGATTTATGGTTGTTTAAGAGCCATTTTTTGAGCTTTTAACGGTAAATTTTTCTTGAATTGTGCTTGTTATTCTGGATTTCCTTTTCTATGTTTCGGCCTTGGTCTTTGCCAAGAGTAGTTGAGCTTTTTTAAATAATCCCACCTCCTCTGATTCCATACTTTTTTGATTCCTGTCTCTTTTTCGATCTATCTAGCTACTTTTTGCCCTGTCCAAACACCTCCATCAGATGGTTTTTTTGTCAGTGATTCTGACAATTTTTTGAGTTGTGAACTATTCAATAAAGCTTTTTTACTCTCTTTTTTTTTGTAGTTTTTTTTATTATTAATTACTGCTTCGAGTCCATTTTGATTATATTTTTGTACAATACTTTGTGCATATTTATATAGCAATCCTATTTAGGTTGTGGCAAAATACCATAATGAAAAAGTTTAGGAAAATCGAATATTTGACCATAGCGCAATTTACTTAAATAGCCACTTAACTATTTTCAAAGAACTGCAAAGATGATCATATTGTCTGATGAATTTTTTGGTTTGTAACCAAATATCTTCAACGGGGTTTTGCTCCGCGGCATTCGGGGCAAATTTTGTACAATTTATCAACCATTCTTCTTCTGGTAAATCTTGATTAATTGTGATCAAATATTCTCGCGCATTCTGGGGAATTATGGTAAGTTGCTCCATCCCAGAATATTGCCAATTTTTTTCCCGGCCTTTGCGCTTTGCAAATATTTAATAAATTCAATGGTATTTTCAGGTCATTCCACATTTATATTCTTGAACAATAAATTCCTTTGTCTAATAGTCTAATGCACCATCTGGGAGTTTGTCTTGATTTTTGATTTTTGAGATTAATTTCTATTCTTTTATCTGTTCTTCCCCAGGGGTAACCTAGTAGGTCTGCTATCGCACTCTCTACTTCCATTCAATCCACACATAAAATGCCGGAATATCCCCAGATAATTCCCACTCTTATCCTTCCTTTCTCCTGACTCCTGAGTTATACGATAACTAATTATCCGGATACTACATCATATTTCATATCAAAGATAACCGAATATTTTACTTGACACAGAGAAAGTTCCCATAATTTAATATCAAAAATAAAAAAATAAAAAATTAAAAGTCTAGTCAAGATATAGAAGAATATAATGCTGATCACAAAAGTTTACTCATCTACTTCACTCGATCTTAGTTGACTAACTCACCCGATCAAAGTTCAATGACTCACTTTATCAATATCAAAAAATCACCAGTAACTTCATTCATAACTCACCACAATAACTAGAAAAAAAGCAGATAATATAAAGTATCAAGTCCGCAGTTAAAAGTAAAACAATGATGATTAAAGACCTCAAGCAAATATGATTTGTTCCCACAAAAACCTACTTAATTGGCCTTAATGGTATCACTAAAACTCAAGCTGCGACTTTTTCCAGTACTTTAGGCAAGATAAGATATGATTTTTTATTAACTTTTAGATACTCATATTAAAAAAAAATTTTGTTTGTAAAAACTAATTTATTAGATGAATAAAGATTTAATTAAAGTCCTTTTAATAGAAAACAATACAGAGGATTTTATTCTCATCTATGACTTACTGTCACAGGTAGAATCACCAAAAATATTACTAGACTGGGAAAATACTTACGAAACAGGATTAACAGTAATAAAAAAAAATCAACATGATATTTGTTTGCTTGACTATAACTTCAAATAAATAAAAGGGTTAGAAATACTTCAAACAGCAATTAATCTAGGTTGCCAAATGCCAATCGTATTACTCACAGATATAGAAAATCAAGAATTAGAGATGGATTTAATGAATAAAGGAGTAGCAGATTACTTGAATAAATCAGAAATTAACGAATATACATTAAATCGAATAATTCGCTATACACATGAGAATAATCAAAGTTTAAACGCTTTAAAACAAAGCAAAGCAAAGCTACAAGAAGCACAAAAAATTGCTCATTTAGGGAACTGGGAATACGACTTAAAGACACAAAAAATAACTTGGTCAGATGAAATATTTCGCATCTTTGGTCTCAACCCTAGAAGACCAGAACCAACTTATTCAGAATGGCTAGAAATGTTTACCATCGAAAGCAAAAAAATATGGGATCAAAATGTGATTTTGATCTTAGAAAAGGCAGAAAGTTGTGAATGTGAATATCAAATCATTCGACCAGATGGTACATTAAGGTATCTTTATACTCAGACTACTTTAGTCGTAGATAATAACTCAGAATACATAGGTATATTCGGTACAGTGCTAGATATTACAGATCGTAAAAAAGCAGAGTTAGCTGTGCAGGAACTTAGACAAAAAGAGCATTTATTAGGACTCATTCTAGACCGGATTCATCAATCTTTAAATTTGGATGAAATATTAGAGACTACAGTAGAGTCAGTACGGTTTTTTTTGGAGTGTGACCGCGTCTTAATTTATCGTTTTTTGGAAGATGGAAAAGGTATCGTAGAAAAAGAATCTGTAGCAGCAGATAGCAGTCCAATTTTAGGTGAAATTATTGACGATCCATGTTTCCCAAATACAGATATTATAGAACGCTATAAACAAGGTTATATTAGTATAATAGAAGATATTGAAAGCCCAGATATAAAAAAATGCCATGCCGATCTACTCAAACAGTTTCAAGTCAAAGCAAATATGGTATTGCCAATTTTAATTAATCAAGAAGGGGAAAAACAAGGTTCAGAAACTACTGCATGGGGATTAATAGTAGCTCATCAATGTACTCATAAACGACAATGGCGAATATCAGACACCGATCTATTGAGACGCTTGGCAACTCAGATAGCGATCGCTATTCAACAAGCTCAACTTTATCATCGTTTAGAAAAACTAAATCAAGAATTAAAGGAAATAGCGTATGTTGATGGTTTGACAGGAATTTGTAACCGTCGCCACTTTGAAGAAAAACTAGACCAAGAATGGAAAAGGTCAACACGAGATAATACTTCTATGTCAATAATTATGGTGGATATAGATTATTTTAAACCCTACAACGATACTTACGGTCATCAGCAGGGAGACAAATGTTTGCAACAGGTAGCTCAAACTATTAGTGCTGCAGTGAAACGACCAGGAGATTTTGTCGCTCGATATGGGGGTGAAGAGTTTGTGGTTGTGTTACCAAATACTGCCATAGAAGGAGCGCTGAAGGTTGCAGAAAATATTAGAACACAAATTGAAGCTTTAAAAATTCCCCATACAGCTTCGGCAGTGAGTAAGTTTGTGACAAGTAGTTTAGGAGTTGCAAATAGTAGCTGCCTTACTGACTCTAATCCTAAAATATTGCTAGAAGCAGCAGATATTGCTTTATACAATGCTAAAAATGCTGGTAGAAATCAAGTTTATATTGATGATTCATACTAAATCCGGTTTAGAAGAGAGATTTATTGTGAAGGTAAGGCAGAAGGCAGAAAGATTAGAAGGCAGAAAGATTAGAAGGATTTGGACAAATTAGCTTTTCATAACCGGATTTGGTATCATGTATAAAAAATTTTTAGGAGCAAAAGCAATAAATTCATTTAGTCATACAACTGTATAAATCTGGTTTCTCAGTAACCTTGATTGAATCTAGCTTAAAATCTCTATATTTGAGATTTATAGGCAAATTTCTGCTTTTTATAGCAATGAGCGCTGGTATATTTACAAATTGTAGTAGGGGCAAAAGAGCTAGAAGTCTTATATGATTCCTACGGAATGCTTGCGCAAACGGCAATTTATTCCCCCTGTTCCCTGTTCCCTGTTGCCTGTTCCCTGCGCACAGCGCTATATAAAAAACATTCACTTAGCATAGAAATATGCAACAAACTCTGGGACTTACAGCGGATTCCATTTGGGTAGACCACAGTAAGGACGTTCCATGGAACGTCCCTACAAGGTTTGATGTGTGAAGATATTGTGTGCTAGCATATTTACACCCCACATTCCGCACGTCAATTTGTAGCATTAAAAGTAGTATATAAATCCGTAGCTTGGTAGGTATTTATACTATGCAAATCATCTCAATTACTTTTTTCGTTGATCATGCTTCCGAGTAAATAATTTACGCATAAATACTTGCTCTGATGATTACTCAATCACGGCAGCTATGATTTTCTGCTAAAATTCTGTCTCCTGTCTCCTGTCTCCTGACTCCTGATTCCTGATTCGATACTACATTTTGTGGTGCGGAATGTGGGTTACACATTATTTTTTGTACACCTTTTCGCTTACTGCACTTTGAGCTGGACATTGTAAATACCTGAGCGCTCATTGCTATACTTGGTTCATTCATTAAAAAGCTAAGAGCTGACTGCTAATAGCTGAATGCTTACAAATTAATTTCATTCCTTAATATTAAATGGCGATCACTTAACCATTTTTTTAGTGGAAATAGAGCTAATATATTCAAAATTTTAAACTTAAACTTACTAGCAGAATTAGTAGTATTAAGTGCTTGTCAAACAAGAATAAGTCTTCAACCGTTAGCGTAGCTCCCCCTCCGGGGGAACATGATATTACTTATTTAACTGTGCTAAAAATTTCTGATGCTCGGATGTTTTTAAACCTTTTTGTAACTCTGAGTTTACTTCTACTAAATTACCTGAAATTAAATTAGATACCGATAACCATAAACCAGGAAAAATTTCGCTTTTAATAATACCCTGTTCATCTATTGACAAATTAATATATTCTCCCTCTCGCCACCGAAACCAATCAATTTTTTGTTCGTAAACTTGCCAGACTAAATATTCTTGTACTTGGTTGCGTCGATAAACTTTCAATTTTTCTCCTAAGTCATAAGAAGCACTACTGCTAGCAACTTCAGCAATAAATTCTGGTGCACCTTCAACATAGCCATCTGCACTAATAATTGAGTTGCCTCCAGTTTCGATCCGTAATAAAGCATCCGGTTGTACTTCGTTATCAGCATCAAGGCGTACTGTAGTCTTGTCTGCTAGAGTAACTCCTGGTGTCGCTACCCAATAATTACCAAGCCAAGTCATAATGAATGCGTGAGGTGCTCCGTGGGTAATGCGTACCGGAGAACTCATATATACAATTCCTTCTATTAATTCAGCTTTTTTGACATCAGACATTCTGGCATAACGTCGCTCAAATTCTGGACGAGTTAGGCGATCGCCATTTTCTAGTGGTAGAGTTTTGATGTTAGTTTCTAGCATAATTTTACCTCCTGAGATATACCTACTCCCCTACTCCCTAATGCACCATTTTAGCTGTGTCACGCCACTACTGGAGTGGCACTCCTAAGACTGTGCATATAGATTTTTGTTTCTAGGTGTCTCGATCTCCCCACACTCCCCATCTCCCCACACTCCCCATCTCCCCACACTCCCCATCTCCCCACACTCCCCATCTCCCCACACTCCCCACACTCCCCATCTCCCCATCTCCCCACACTCCCCATCTCCCCATCTCCCCATCTCCCCATCTCCCCATCTCCCCACACTCCCC
>NZ_JAAHGM010000062.1:36275-39726 GCF_010692625.1 Okeania sp. SIO2C2 | reverse complement strand
CCGTAGCTTGGTAGGTATTTATACTATGCAAATCATCTCAATAGACCTCTTGCAAAAGTGTTAATTAGGGTTTGCTTATGGAAGTCTTTTAGTCAGGGGAGGAGTCAACCCACCCCTAACCCCTCCGGTGGAGGGGAAGTCAGGAGTCAGGAGTCAGGAGTCAGGATAAATGGGAATTATAGAGGAGATAGTAGGAAGAATCGTTCCTTGATTTTTCTGTCCAACTCTTGACCAAAATCCTAAATTTTTGAACCATTACCACCTAAAACCTCGCACTTTTTGATACTTAAAAAGGCTAAAAACTTTATATTTAAAGACTTTTAGACTTAATCAGCAAGTGTTAATTAAATCAATTCAAGACTATGAAATAAACAATTTCATTTCTCTATTCCCTATTCCCTATTCCCTGACTTCTGCAAGAAGTCTAATTACTTTTTCGTTGATCAAATTCCGAGTAAAAAATTTACGCATAAATACTTGCTTGATTGATTACTCAATCACGGCAGCTATGATTTTCTCCTAAATTCTGTCTCCTGACTCCTGACTCCTGACTCCTTCTTCTCAGACAATGAAACTTAGAATAAAGCATTTTTTTCACAGATACTCCACCTAGTAAATGTCTTTCCACCACTGCCGAAACCTCATCAATATGAACATGACTATACCAAACTTCCTCCGGCAAAACTAAAACCATCGGACCATTGCCACATTGCCCTAAACATCCACTTTTTTCTACTTGAATATTAGGAACTTCAGACGACTCAAAAGCAGCTAATACTTTTGCCGAACCTTGTTTCCGACAAGTACGATTTTGACAGACTAATAAACGTCTATCAACTTGACTATTTTCCACCATAATTTCTCCCGGTTATACTTCATCCGGCAATAAATTTTTAGCAGCTAACCATTCACTATTAAATAATTTTGATTGATAACGAGCGCCACTATCACATAATACAGTCACAATAGTATGACCAGGACCCATTTCTTTTGCTAAAGCTATTGCTGCACCAACATTAATTCCCACAGAACCTCCCATAAATAAACCATCTTTTTTTAACAGTTGATAAACTACTCTAACCGCCTCTTTATCATCCACTCGAATTGCATCATCAATAGGAACATTTTCCATATTTTTCGTAATCCGACTATTACCAATACCCTCAGTAATAGAATTACCCTCTGTAGAAATTTCCCCAGTTTTCACATAACTATAAATCCCACTTCCCATCGGGTCAGCTACAACAGTTTTTACTTGGGGATTTTTTTCTTTTAAAAATAATGAAACTCCAGCAAAAGTTCCACCCGTTCCAGTAGCAGCTACCCAAGCATCTACTTTTCCATCTGTTTGTTCCCAAATTTCCGGTCCAGTTGTTTCATAATGAGCGATTCTATTTGCTAAATTATCAAACTGATTTGCCCAGATAGCATTTTCCATTTCCGAAGCTAATCTACCTGACATTTTTACATAATTATTCGGGTCTTTATAGGGAACCGCAGGAACGGGGCGAACCTCTGCACCTAAAGTTCTCAAAGCATCCATTTTTTCAATAGATTGAGTTTCCGGAATAATAATCAAACATTTATAACCTTTAGCATTACAAATATGTGCCAAACCAATTCCTGTATTACCAGCAGTTCCTTCCACAACTGTTCCACCAGGTTTCAATAAACCTTTTTCTTCTGCATCTTTAATAATATAAAGAGCAGCTCGGTCTTTCACCGAACCCCCTGGATTCAAAAATTCTGCTTTGCCTAAAATTTCACATCCAGTTTCTTCACTGAAGCTATTTAATCTAATTAATGGAGTATTGCCAACTGTACCGATAAAACCTTGTTTAATATCCATTTTTTGACCAATATTTTATTTACAAAATATTATTTTACCAAACTTTGCTCATCTTTAAAACAAATCCTGGCAATACTGAGTCCCCACTTACAGTATCAGGATTTTCTAAACATTCTGTAAGCATTCCTGGGCGATAAATATAAACTTTTCTCTCTTTTCTATCAATTAACCAACCTAATTTTACTCCCGGTTCTTCCATATATTCTGTCATTTTTGCTTGGAGAGTTTTCAGATTATCTGAAGGTGACATTAGTTCCAATACAAAATCCGGGCAAATTGGAGCAAATTTTTCTTTTTCTTCTTGGGATCAACTATTCCATCTTTCTAATTTTATCCAGGAAACATCAGGAGATTTTTTTGCCCCTGTAGAAAGAGTAAATCCCGTACTGGAATCAAAAGCAATACCCGTACCTTCTTTTTCTGCCCAAAAATATAATTTTGCTGCTATACCAAGGTTACGATTTCCTGTTTCAGCAACCCGTAGGAGACATAATTAATAATTCTCCAAATTTATTAGTTTCTATCTGTAAATCTCGGTTAATTTGACAGAATTCAAAAAACTGTTCATCTGCCATTTTTAAACTTGGAGGCATTTGTAAAATCATTGTTTCTTCGAGCATAATTTTCCCTCCTATTTACCAAACTTTCTGCATATTTAAAACAAATCCTGGCAATACTGGTTCCCCACTTACACTATGAGGATTTTCTAAACATTCGGTAGTCATTCCTGGGCGATAAATATAAACTTTCTTTTGCTTTCTATCAATTAACCAACCCAGTTTTACCCCTGGTTCTTCCATATATTCTGTCATTTTTGCTTGGAGAGTTTTTAAGCTATCTAAAGGTGACATTAATTTCACCACAAAATCCGGGCAAATTGGAGCAAACTTTTCTTTTTGTTCTTGGGATAAACTATTCCATCTTTCTAATTTTATCCAGGAAGCATCTGGAGATTTTTTTGCCCCTGTAGAAAGAGTAAATCCTGTACTAGAACTAAAAGCAATACCCGTACCTTCTTTTTCTGCCCAAAAATATAATTTTGCTGCTATACCAAGGTTACGATTTCCTGTTTCAGCAACCCGTAGGAGACATAATTAATAATTCTCCAAATTTATTAGTTTCTATCTGTAAATCTCGGTTAATTTGACAGAATTCAAAAAACTGTTCATCTGCCATTTTTAAACTTGGAGGCATTTGTAAAATCATTGTTTCTTCGAGCATAATTTTCCCTCCTATTTACCAAACTTTCTGCATATTTAAAACAAATCCTGGCAATACTGGTTCCCCACTTACACTATGAGGATTTTCTAAACATTCGGTAGTCATTCCTGGGCGATAAATATAAACTTTCTTTTGCTTTCTATCAATTAACCAACCCAGTTTTACCCCTGGTTCTTCCATATATTCTGTCATTTTTGCTTGGAGAGTTTTTAAGCTATCTAAAGGTGACATTAATTTCACCACAAAATCCGGGCAAATTGGAGCAAACTTTTCTTTTTGTTCTTGGGATAAACTATTCCATCTTTCTAATTTTATCCAGGAAGCATCTGGAGATTTTTTTGCCCCTGTAGAAAGAGTAAATCCTGTACTAGAACTAAAAGC
>NZ_JAAHGM010000062.1:27439-36175 GCF_010692625.1 Okeania sp. SIO2C2 | reverse complement strand
AAATTGGAGCAAACTTTTCTTTTTGTTCTTGGGATAAACTATTCCATCTTTCTAATTTTATCCAGGAAGCATCTGGAGATTTTTTTGCCCCTGTAGAAAGAGTAAATCCTGTACTAGAACTAAAAGCTAAACCCCTGCCATCTTCATCTGACCAATTCATTAACTGTTGAATAATTCTGCCATCTCGATTTCCTGTTTCAGAACCAGTGGGAGACATAATTAATAATTCTCCAAATTTATTAGTTTCTATCTGTAAATCTCGGTTAATTTGACAGAATTCAAAAAACTGTTCATCTGTCATTTGTAAATCTGGAGGCATTTGCAAAATAATCTGGTCATCAAGCATAATTTATTTCCCTCTCATTTACCAAACTTTCTGCCGATACACTATTCCATCTGTCTAATTTTATCCAAGAAGCATCAGGAGATTTTTTTGCCCCTGTAGAAAGAGTAAATCCGGTACTAGAACTAAAAGCGATACCTGTACCATCTTGTTCTGACCATATTCCTAATTGCACACATAGATTAAATTCTCTATTTTCTGTTTCAGAACCAGTGGGAGACATAATTAATAATTCTCCAGATTGATTAGTTTCTATCTGTAAATCTCGGTTAATTTGACAGAATTAAAAAAAATGTTCATCTGTTATATTCCAGTCTGAAGGTATTTTTAAAACCATTGGGTTTTCCAGCATAAATTACCCTCCTATTTACCAAATGTTCTGCATATTTAAAATCAACCCAGGTAATATTGGTTCTCCACTTACAATCTCAGGACTTTCTAAACATTCGGTAGGCAAATTCGGTTAATTTAGCAGAATTCAAAAAAATGTTCATCTGTTATATTTCAGTCTGAAGGTATTTTTAAAACCATTGGGTTTTCCAGCATAACTTGCCCTCTCATTTACCAAACTTTCTGCATATTTAAAACAAATCCTGGCAAGACTGTTTCCCCACTCACACTCTCAGGATTTTCTAAACATTCGGTAGGCATTCCTGGGCGATAAATATAAACTTTTCTCTCTTTCCTATCAATTAACCAACCTAATTTTACCCCTGGTTCTTCCATATATTCTGCCATTTTTGCTTGGAGAGTTTTCAGATTATCTGAAGGTGACATTAACTCCACCACAAAATCTGGGCAAATCGGAGCAAACTTTTCTTTTTCTTCTTGGGATAAACTATTCCATCTTTCTAATTTTATCCAGGAAACATCGGGGGATTTTTTCGCTCCTGTGGAAAGAGTAAATCCCGTACTGGAATCAAAAGCAATACCCGTACCTTCTTTTTCTGCCCAAAAATATAATTTTGCTGCTATACCAAGGTTACGATTTCCTGTTTCAGAACCAGTAGGAGACATAATTAATAACTCTCCAAATTTATTAGTTTCTATCCGTAAATCTCGATTAATTTGACAGAATTCAAAAAACTGTTCATCTGTCATTTGTAAATTTGGAGGCATTTGTAAAATAATCTGATCATCAAGCATAATTTTTCCCTCCTAAAAATAATTAAGGATTAAGAATCCTGGTTAAAATCTTAATCCTCAATTAAATTATAAAGTAAGCACTTCCTGCGGACTACTGCGCAAACAGCTATTAGCGCTTCAGTGGTCAGCAATAAAAATCAAATAGGCTATTATTGTCAGTATTCAGCTCTTAGTGTTTTAATGAATAAAGCAAGCATTCGTTTAACTTCTATTACATTTTTAATCAGATAATGAACCACAAGAAGGATAAGTTTTAGTTCAATTCATACAATTCTATGGCGGGAAATGTAGATGTTTCTCAAGAGTTGATACCTGACTGCTGAATGCTGAATGCTTACATGATAACTTTACTTATTTGGTTGAGGGGTCATCCGCAAATATGGCTTAACTTCTGTGTAACCTTTGGGGAATTTTTGTTTTAATTCTTCAGGGTCTTTTAAAGAAGGAACAATTACACAATCATCACCATCTTTCCAGTTTACAGGAGTAGCAACTTGATAATTATCTGTTAGTTGCAAAGAATCAATTACTCTGAGAATTTCCTCAAAATTACGACCTGTACTAGCGGGATAAGTAATAGAAAGACGGAGTTTCTTTTCGGGGTCGATAATAAAAACAGTACGAATTGTCAGATTATTTAAAGAATTAGGATGAATCATATCGTACAAATCAGAAACCTTTTTATCCACATCTGCCAGAATAGGATAATTAACAGTTGTACTTTGGGTTTCATTAATATCTCCAATCCAACCCTTATGAGATTCTGCATCATCGACACTTAGGGCTAAAACCTTAGCACCTCTTTTGTCAAATTCTGGTTTGAGTTTGGCAACTGTACCTAGCTCTGTTGTGCAAACTGGCGTGTAATCAGCAGGATGGGAAAATAGCACTACCCAGCTATCTCCAGCCCACTCATAAAAGTTGATTTCCCCTTCAGAAGAATTTTGGGTAAAGTTGGGTACCGTGTCACCTAATCTAAGGGCCATAGCTTAACTTCCTATATTGTTTATAGTGAACAATTCTCTATGTTTTCATCCTATAATCATTTAAGCTTTTAACTTTATATAATCTTAAAAATTAGATTAAATTTAAAGTTATGTCATATGTTATGAATTAGTAACCATTGTGATGAATTATTAACCATGTTTCAATTTATTTATTTTGTAATTCATGCCATACAACCATTTTTGGTTCCTCTGTGTTTTGTCTTTGCTTGGGGATTGATAATTTTAACGTTCTGGAGTATAATCGGTGCCCTACTTGATTCAGTGCGTAGAGCGAAACAGATGCACGAAATTCCCTGTGCTAATTGTCTATTTTTTACTGGAGATTATCATCTCAAATGTCCTGTACAACCTAAAGTTGCTCTTTCAGAAAAAGCAATTAATTGTATTGACTATAGACCTAAATCTGTGAGTTGGTACGACCGGATTAATTCCTATTGAAGAAGTAAGAAGTAAGAAGTAAGAAGGGGTAAATATTGAAAGAAAGGGAAAAACGATAGAGATAACTATCTCAAATCAATTATAACTGCTATTTTTAAGCATATCTAATCGAGATGCACTTTTTATAGCATTCTTTTTTGAAACTGATATTAGGCAATAGTTAGAAATAGTTTTGATGCTTGCTGCTTTTTGATTTGAGGTGTATAAACTTAATTTCAAAAAAAATCAACAGCCTATTCCTGCCCAATATCCACTAATACTTTTAATATTCCCTTCTTCTGAGCATGAGCAAAAGCATCAATTCCTGCTTCTAGAGGATAATGAGCTTGGATTAATGGCTTGACATTAACCTTCTGTTGTGATATTAGTTCCAATGCTGGTTTAAAAGGTCCGCAACGAGAACCAACTAAAGTAATTTCATCCACCACCAACGATGAAATATCCAAACTCAGATTCCCAGCATAAGTACTTTTGAGGACCAAAATACCACAAGGGCGAAGAGCACGACGAGCGATCGCAAATCCTTCTGGGTTGCCAGTACATTCCACTGCCACATCAAAAGCTCCTGTAGTAACAGCATCAGCAAACCCAGTTTTAATTCCCCGCTCCTCTAAATTTGCCAGTTTTTCCCGATGACGACCAATAACCAATAACTGACAATCAGTCAAAGCTAAAGTTTGTGCCACCAATTGTCCGAGTTTACCATCCCCCACTACTAAAACTTTATCTACTGGACAAATTTGTATCTGTTGCTGAATTTCTAGTGCTGCTGCTACTGGTTCGGTAAATGTAGCTTCATCCGTTGAGACATTTTCAGGTACCGGATGGAGATTTTTTGTTGGCAAAGTGAGATATTCGGCAAAAGCTCCATTGCGGTTAACTATTCCCAAGACTGTCCGATTTTCACAGTGGGTCGGTTGGTTGCTTAAGCAAAAGCGACAATGACCACAAGCGGCATTAATTTCTCCTACCACTCGTCGATTGAGTAAATTTTCGGGCCCTTGTTCGACCACACCGACAAATTCATGGCCTAAGATTCCTTTGTAAGGGTAGTAACCTCTGAGAAGTTCCAGGTCTGTATTGCAGATACCGGCACGCAAGACGCGGACAAGTGCTTCTCCTGCTGGGGGTTCGGGTGTAGGGAGGTCGCTGCGGAGTTGGAGTTGTTGATTTTCTAGCCAGATTCCTTTCATTATTTCTATTTTTTGAGTAGGTTTAGTTAATTTGATTTTAGGCCATAAAAAAGTAGGTGGGATAAATCTAGTGTTATTCCTGCCAGTCGTAAATTTTGTGATATTTGCTTACTTTTGGTTAACCTAAATTTTTTTGTGCCTTCTTAACTTAAGAGTTAATACCAATTTGATCAATGTTTGCTACAAATAGTGGCTTTGTTGCATGAAAGTTGCGATTCGCTCCGCGATCCGTTCCAGAATCGCAAAATCACCCCTGTAGAGGAATAAATGAGAATAGTACTTTGTCACTTTCTGGCTGACAACTTTGAATCATACCGTTGACCATAGCACATTGTGTGAATAATTCCACTGGCTGACTATCAAATTTTCGTCGTCGCAACTTGCCTCCAAACATCACTTTCAGCCTCAACATTGTGGTCTGGGATCAGGAGCGTCCGTGGTAGCCACTTTCACCCTTCCATTTCTTTCGCTCACAGATGCGAATGGGTCTGAGGTTCTCATCCCTAGGATAGGGCCGGACTTTACCAAATAATTAAGGTTTAAAGCCTCTCCTTTAGATTTGATTAATAAATCGGCTGGGAAATATTTAAAAGATTAAACTACTCTCCAGTATTTTATAATTCCTGACTTCTAAGTAGAACATGGTAAATTTTGGGCGCTATGTATCAAATTGTAAATTAGCTCAAAAGTTTATATTGATTGCCTTTAGGGTTTTTTTTTGATTAAAAATGCAACGTCTTTTTTTTAGTTTGCTCTACTTAAAACAAGCTATAAATTTCTCAAAAAAAATAATGATTAACAAAATACTTAGGCGTCGTTATCAAATTATATCAGAGTTACATAAAGGTGGTTTTGGAAGGACTTATTTAGCACTTGATTTAGACCTTCCTAATTGTCCTCAATGTGTGGTTAAACAACTAACTCCTTCAGATCCGCGTCCACAAGTTTTTCAAATTGCTAAAAATTTATTTGATAAGGAAGCAAAAATATTACATCGTCTGGGAAAACACGAGCAAATTCCTCAGTTATTTGCCTACTTTGAAGAAGATGGGCAATTTTATTTGGTTCAAGAATTTATTGAGGGATATGACTTAACAAAAGAGATTTATTCTTGGAATAAATTTTTAAGGAGTAGATTGAGAGAATATCAGACTGTTCAATTATTAACTGAAATTTTGTCAGTTTTAAAATATGTGCATAAGCAAAATGTAATTCATCGTGACTTGAAACCTCAGAATATTATGCGGAGAAAATCTGACGGGAAAATTGTCTTAATAGATTTTGGGTCGGTGAAAGAAATTAAAGGATTAACTGTTACTAATACAGGCCATACAACTACAACAATAGTAGTAGGAACTGCTGGATATATGCCTATGGAACAAGCAGCAGGTCAACCTAAGTTTTGTAGTGATATTTATGCTGTGGGAATCATGGCTATTGAAGCATTAACTGGAGTTAATGTAAATCTACTTCCTAAAGATATCTCAACTGGTAAAATTATCTGGAAAAATCGAGTTAATGTAAGTGATGATTTAGGTCGGGTTCTGGATAAAATGATGTTGTATGATTGGAGAAATCGTTATCAAACTATTGATGAAGTTATAGGCGAATTAAAGAATATTGTTAAACCCAGACTTTCTAAAAAACGTTTGGGAGTTGCTTTTGGTATTGCTGCTTTGGGTATTGTTGCTTTGGGTGGTTTTGCTTCTGTTATTCTTCCTTCTATCTTGTCAAAAGGAGTCATAGAAGCGGGAGAAGGGAAAGATGTGGAGGCAATGTACAATCGTTTGGATGCTTTGACAGAAGCACGACAATGGCGCAAGGCAGATCGACAAAATTGGCAATTAATGAACCAAATTGGCGATCGAGATGGGGATTATTCTTATATATCTGAAGAAGAGGCCAAGCAATTTTCTTGCCCAGATTTGCAGCGAATTAATCAAATTTGGACACAAAGATCGAATGGCAGATTTGGCTACACTGCCCAACTTCAGGTAATTCAAGAAAATGGGGATACCATGGAAGTTTTTCGAGAGAATGTTCGAGCTTGGCGACGGTTCGCGATCGCCGTAGGATGGAAAACAGGAACAGATAAGGATGACAATGGCTACCTCTTGGATAAAGACCTTAAGTTTACAATGGATGCTCCAAAAGGACATCTCAGTACCGACGATGAAAATTTTGACTTAATTCTAATTCGAGCTTCCCAGTGTGAATTATGATCTAAAGAGATTTGAATATGCATAAGTTTAATCCTCCCAAGAACTAATATTAGTTGAGTTTTGCTAAATTTTTGTTTTTTTTATTTATGAACAGTATATTACGAGTTAAACTGCTAAAGCTGATATTCCTTAGTTTCATAGTCTTTATTGTCATTTCTTGTGCTGAAAATTCTCCTATTAATGGTGACGCTATTTCAGAGCGTATTACATTTGGAGAGAAATCCTTAGCAAATCCAGAGGAAGTTAGACCTGAAAGAGAAAGAGGAATTAATTCAATTGCCAATAAGAATTATGATCGTGCATTTAGAACCTTAACTAATTACTTGGAATCAACACCCAATGATCCAGAAGCACGAATTTTTCTGAATAACCTAGAAGTTGAAAAAAGTAAAAAACCTTACCACGTTATTGCTGTATCTATGCCAATTAGTAGTAATTTGAATGCTTCTCTGGAAGTTTTGCGTGGAGTTGCTCATGCTCAGTATGATTGGAATTTTTCTAGATCCGGTGGTGAAGGAATGCTGAAAATAGCAATTGCTGATGATGATGATAATGACTTTAATAATGGTACGAAAATTGTGGAAGAAGTTGCCACAGAGTTATCCAAGAGACAGGAAATTCTAGGAGTAGTTGGTCATTACTCAAGTGACACTTCCCTAGCAACAGCCAATATTTACAAAGATTACCAACTTGTATCGATATCTCTTAGTACCTCTGTTGAGCTAACAAATTACAGTCCTTATTTTTTTCGCACCGTACCTAACGATCAAGCAGCTGCAAAAGCTTTAGCAAAATATGCTCAGACTGAGTTAAACTCAGTAAAAGCAGTGGTATTTTATAACTCAGATAGCAAGTACAGCAAATCGCTAAGTCAAGAATTTATCTCTGAGATAGGGAGAAGGAATATTATTCTGAGAGAACACCCAGATTGCGATCTATCTACATGGTCAAAAAATCCTGAAGATTGGCGTGAGACAGCAACTCAAGTTCTCAATAGGGCAAAAGATTCAGCAAATGTGTTGATGCTAGCTCCCACTACAGGTTATTTAGATCGAGATCTGGAAATACTTCATGTTAATCAAGGGAATTTACCAGTATTAGGTGGGGATGAGGTTTACTCTGCAAAGACTCTTGAGAAAGGTCGAGATAGTGCTGTCAAAATGATTGTAGCTATAGCATGGGATATTGAAGTAAATGAAGCAGGTTCAGATTTTCCAGAACGCTCTCGAAAACTTTGGGGAACTTCAAGTGTGAATTGGCGAACAATTACTGCGTATGATGCAGTTCAAGCTCTGGGAAAGGCAATTGAAAAACAAACTCAACCAACTCGTGAAGGTGTTCGGGAGGAGTTATCATCAAACTTTTCTACACCTGGAGCATTGAGAGCAGTGAAATTTTTAGATTCTGGTGACTATGATGGTGATATTCAATTAGTGGAAGTTGTGAAGATTGGCGATGGGTATGACTTTGTACCTCTTAAGCGTTAACGAAGCAACATTTTAGGTGTGTCGGTCCAGTAGGTTGGGTTAAGCGATCGCACAACCCAACAATTATACACCCTATTGTATGCATTTGTTGTCAGCTTTAAAATATTTAAAAGATTAAACTACTCTAACTATTTTCTAATTCCTAACTCCTAAAAACAAGCTATAAATTTCTCAAAAAAAATAATGATTAACAAAATACTTAGGCGTCGTTATCAAATTATATCAGAGTTACATAAAGGTGGTTTTGGAAGGACTTATTTAGCACTTGATTTAGACCTTCCTAATTGTCCTCAATGTGTGGTTAAACAACTAACTCCTTCAGATCCGCGTCCACAAGTTTTTCAAATTGCTAAAAATTTATTTGATAAGGAAGCAAAAATATTACATCGTCTGGGAAAACACGAGCAAATTCCTCAGTTATTTGCCTACTTTGAAGAAGATGGGCAATTTTATTTGGTTCAAGAATTTATTGAGGGATATGACTTAACAAAAGAGATTTATTCTTGGAATAAATTTTTAAGGAGTAGATTGAGAGAATATCAGACTGTTCAATTATTAACTGAAATTTTGTCAGTTTTAAAATATGTGCATAAGCAAAATGTAATTCATCGTGACTTGAAACCTCAGAATATTATGCGGAGAAAATCTGACGGGAAAATTGTCTTAATAGATTTTGGGTCGGTGAAAGAAATTAAAGGATTAACTGTTACTAATACAGGCCATACAACTACAACAATAGTAGTAGGAACTGCTGGATATATGCCTATGGAACAAGCAGCAGGTCAACCTAAGTTTTGTAGTGATATTTATGCTGTGGGAATCATGGCTATTGAAGCATTAACTGGAGTTAATGTAAATCTACTTCCTAAAGATATCTCAACTGGTAAAATTATCTGGAAA
>NZ_JAAHGM010000062.1:0-27339 GCF_010692625.1 Okeania sp. SIO2C2 | reverse complement strand
AGCAGCAGGTCAACCTAAGTTTTGTAGTGATATTTATGCTGTGGGAATCATGGCTATTGAAGCATTAACTGGAGTTAATGTAAATCTACTTCCTAAAGATATCTCAACTGGTAAAATTATCTGGAAAGATCGAGTTAATGTAAGTGATGATTTAGGTCGGGTTCTGGATAAAATGATGTTGTATGATTGGAGACATCGTTATCAAAGTATTGATGAGGTGATGGCTGAACTCAGAGTTGGTAGTTATTCTGCTAATGCTACTACATATCAACGTACTTTCTGTTCTAGGAAACCAGTTAACGATCCTTTCACAACTGTTGCAGTTTCTACTGTTCTTAATTTTGTAATGTTGCCACAACTTGCACTCTCTAATGATATGCGTCTGGTTTCAGATAGTGGGGTTGACTATCGTAAGTTGCGTGACTTATTAGCGGCAGGAAAGTGGAAAGAGGCAAATCGGGAAACAAATATAGTTATGCAAAAAGCTACTAAAGTAAAATGGCTAGTTAAGCTACAATTATTGTCAGGATTAAATTCCAAAAGTATCAAGAAAATTCCTTGTACCGACTTGCAAACTATTAACAAACTCTGGGTAAATTACAGTAATGGGCACTTTGGGTTTAGGGTTCAAAAGCAAATTTACTTGGATACCGGAAATCTACCTCTAAAATATAACAAAAAAACTTATAAACAATTTGGAGAGAAAATTGGATGGAAGCTAAAGCGAAACTGGGGATTTTTTGGTGGATGGTTATTCTACCATAATATAATCTTTGAAAGAAATGCTCCCAGGGGACATCTCCCGGTATTGGCTCCTATTAGTTTAAAAAAAGTAGAATATTTGCTAATATTTGCTTTAGGCAGCCTTCTTTTATTTTGCTTTTACTTTTACTTTTACTGGGAGCAATATAGGTTTATTGATTTGATTATAAAATCTGTGTTTATTTGTTATCTTGTATTTCTATTTAAATACCTTTTACAGTTTAGTTTGTCGCAGTCTCATTATCTTATTTTTACTATCTCAAAGAAGCTTGATGAGCATGATAAAATATAAGCCTTTGATTCATCAACAGAAAAAAGTTTTAGCAAGTAATTTGTAGGGAGTTTTCTTTATTTGAACATTTCCATACCTAGCACTGAGAATTTTCACCGAAAAATAAAGGTTTAAAGCCTCTCATAAGCAAGGAGAAACAAGCGGTCGTTCTATCTTGGGAGCTTCCCGTAAGGTGGGATGGCGAGGAGACCCGCTCTTGCAGAGCCGCTCCGCTAACGCCATATCCAATCGACCAAGAGAGAAAAAATTTTCCTTTTATTCAATCCTCTTCCTTTTAGGGAAAGGTAATTATCAATTATCAATTATCAATTATCCATTATCCATTATCCATTATTGAACCCCACTCCGTTCCACTTGCCATCACAATATGTACTTAATTGTCATTGCGAGGGGTTAGTTACAGTAGGTTGGGTTAAGCGATAGCGCAACCGAACAATTATGCAGCCTATTCCATATAGAACCCCTAAACGGATCTATAAACGGGAGTGTGGGAAGAGGGGGAAGAGTGGGAAGAGGGGGAAGAGGGGGAAGAGTAGGGGAAATTGTGAAGCTTGGGGACCTAGATTCTACCTTTTTCCCCTATTCTATATTCTCGATCTCCTGAGGAGGTCCTCCTGAGGAGGTCCTCCTATGCCACTTTGCAAAGATACGCTCAGGGCTTCTATAAATGTAGCACAGTAATTCCAGTACCTCAGACCAACAATAATCAAACCTTAATTCAACAGTTCAAAAACTGTTTGGAAATACACTCCTATGGTACTTCATAAACCTGAAATTTGCTGTAAGTATTTGTTGGGTTACTCCTGCGGAGAACCAAGCTACGTTCCTCAACCCAACCTACAAATTGGTTAAAATATTAAAATGTAAATCCAATTCAAAAAAAATCAAGAAATAATTATGGCAAACTTCACAATTAATGACTTACCTGATGAATTAATGGCAAAAATTCAACAATTAGCTAATAAAAATAATCGCAATTTAAGTCAACAAGTTATTGTAATTTTAAAATAACTTTTGCCAGATGAAAAACCAAAATTGCTAACTTCTCAAAATATAGATACCACTTGGTCAGAAAAACGCAAATTAGTTCCCCAACTTATAGCCAGAATCGAAAAAGCAATTATGAGTCAATCCCAATTACTAACTATAAAATTAAATGCCCAAGATTATATTGGTGCAGCCTAGCGTAGCTATATTGCCTAGTAAAAAAAAGTTCAAAGATTAAATTTACCCCTAAAATAAATATTATAGCTAAAAGATTACTTTGATTAATAAATCGGCTTAAAAATATTTAAAAGATTAAACTACTATAACTATTTTATAATTCCTGACTCCTAAAAAAAGCTATAAATTTATCAAAAAAAATAATGATTAACAAAATACTTAGACATCGCTATAAAATTATATCAGAGTTAGGTAAAGGTGGTTTCGGGACTACTTATTTAGCACTAGATTTAGACCTTCCCAATCATCCTCAATGTGTGGTAAAACAACTAGCCCCATATGACCCACGACCAGAAGTTTTTCAAGTTGCTAAAACTTTATTTGAAAAAGAAGCAATAATATTACAACGTCTCGGGGAACACAATCAAATTCCCAGATTATTTGCCTACTTTGAAGAGGGTGGGCAATTTTATTTAGTTCAAGAGTTCATAGAAGGAAATGATTTAACAAAGGAAATTTATTCAGGGAAAAGTTTTAGTGAAAATCAGACTATTCAACTCTTAACTGAAATCTTGGAAGTTTTAAAGTATGTACATCAGCAAAATGTAATTCATCGTGACTTAAAACTGCAAAATATTATGCGGAGAAAATCTGATAGAAAAATTGTATTAATCGATTTTGGGGCAGTGAAAGAAATTAAAGGGTTAGCAATTACAACTGGGGGTCATACAACTATGACAATAGCAGTGGGAACTCCTGGATATATGCCTAGCGAACAAGCAGCGGGTCAGCCTAGATTTTGTAGTGATATTTATGCTGTGGGAATGATTGGTATTGAAGCATTAACTGGAATACAAGCACATCGATTAGTTAAAGACCAGTCAACAGGTGAAATTGTCTGGAAAAACACAGTTAATATTAGCGATAAATTAGTCTTGATTCTAGATAAAATGGTGTCAGATTACTGGAAAAATCGTTATCAAAGTATTGATGAAGTAATAATTGAATTATCTAATATTAATAATAATGTCAATTACCAATCACAACAAGAAATATCAAAGCAACATACAGTTTTAATAAATAGTAATCAGCATAATAGTCAGCCAAAAACTACTTTTCCTCCCACTTCCTCCTCATCAACTTCTGCTCAAACTTTAGTCAAAATAGGTGTAGGTATTGGTATTGCTTTCAGTATTATTATTGGCTCTATTATTATTAACAATATTTCTAGAGAACAGGAAACATTCTCATCCTCACCTACTAGAAATAGTCAAAATGAGGGAGCATCAGTTAAAACTTCAACTCCCAACCTCATCTCCTACGCCACTAATATTTCTGAAGTTCGTACCCTCAGCGATCATAGTGACTGGGTTCGTTCTGTTGCCATTAGTCCTGACGGACAGACTGTTGTTAGCGGTAGCTGGGACAATACTATCAAAATTTGGGATTGGGTAAATAGTAGTCTCCAAGGGACTCTTGCTACTCAGAGTGACAGAATTTTTGCTGTCGCTATTACACCCGACGGACAGACTATTATTAGTGGTGATGCTGACGGAACTATCAAAATTTGGGATTTGGTAACGGGTAGTCTGAAAAATACTCTCACTGGTCATAGGAAAGGGGTTTATTCTATTGCTATCAGTCGCGACGGACAAACTGTTATTAGTGGTAGTGCTGATGGCACCATCAAAATTTGGGATTTAGCAACGGGTAGTCTGAAAGCTACTCTCACTGGTCATAGTAAAGCAGTTTATTCTGTCGCCATCAACTCTGAAAGACGGATTATTGTAAGTGGTAGTGGTGATGGCAATATCAAAATTTGGGATTTAGCAACGGGTAGTCTTATAAATACTCTTGATGGTCATAACGATCGGGTTTTTTCTGTTGCTATTAGCTCTAACGGACAGAATGTTGTGAGTGGTAGTGCAGACAAAACTATCAAAATCTGGGATGTGGCAACGGGTAGTCTCAAAAATACTCTCACTGGTCATAGCAACGAAGTTTGGTCTGTAGCTATTAGTCCAGACGGTCAAACTATTGTGAGTGGTAGCGAGGACAAAACTATCAAAATTTGGGATTTAGCAACAGGTAGTCTCAAAAATACTCTCACTGGTCATACATGGGTCGTGACTTCTATTGCTATCAGTTCCGACGGACAAACTATTGTGAGTGGTAGTGATGACAAAACTATCAAAATTTGGTCGGCGCGTTAGTAGGTCATTTCAGTTATCAGTTATCAGTTATCAGTACCTCTGCAATCAGGAGGCTACGAAAATACGGAATTCTATTTTTTTATCCCCTGAAAAGGGGAGACTTTAGACCAAGATTTTTCGGTAATGGTACTTAGACATTTTTTGGTAGGAAAAATGCTTCAAAGTCAGTCTAGATAAGGGAATTACGTCGATGCCTTAAAAATGGCTAGAATCCGTGCTTATTCAGGATTTATACCTTTTTGACGTAAAAGCCTCTTCCCATCTATATTTGAGCCTATTTTCTGGCTTTATTTTGTGTAAGTCCCAGTAATACCAATTTGAAAAAAGAATGCTACAAAAAGGTAGATATTGTCCGGATATCCTTAAGAATAGCTAGTCTAGTTCATTTTAGATAGTTATTTATGTCGTTTTTCCATTTTTTAAAATATTTATCCCTTCTTCCTTCTTCCCTCTTCCTTCTTTACTTACTTCTACCATTTGTAACAAACATTTATCAAATTGGTATAAGATATTGATACAATATGCACGGAATTCAATTCAGTTATCAGTTATCAGTATTTCCGACTTAAGCAGAGACTCTACATATAGGGAGGGCGAATGCCATTCGCCCCTACAAATGGTGGCTTAAAGGTCAATTTGCGTAAATCCTGTCTATAATTACTTCACTCCCCCACTCCCCCACTCCCCTACTCCCTACTCCCCCACTCTAACTCAACCTCCGCCAAATACCAACACTCCCATCACCACAACCTGCTGCCAACATTTGACCATCTACACTAAACGTTACTGCATTAACTACTGCTTCCTGACTCAATACTCCTAACTCCTCCATCGTATAAGGGTTCCATAAATACATATTCCCATCTCGACATCCACTTGCTAAAATCAAACCATCGGGACTAATAGCAACCGCATTCACTCCATCAGGATGCTGCAATATTCCTAATAAATCTCCGGTCGCTAACTGCCACAACCTAATAGTATTGTCACTACTCCCACTCGCTAATATCTGACCGTCAGGAGCGATCGCCACACTCCGCACCACATCACTATGACCAGTCAAAGTCAACAATAACCTCCCTGTCCCTACATCCCACAACTTAATCGTCTTATCTCCACTCCCACTCGCTAATACTTTGCCATCAGGATTAATAGCAACTGACTCCACCCATGCAGTATGACCTTTCAAATATCCTCGCATTTTCCCACTGTTGAGATACCAAACCTTCACCGTCTTGTCACCATGACCGCTTGCCAATATCTGACCGTCTTGACTAATAGCGATCGCTTGCACAGCACCCCAGTCTTGACCCAACCAACCGCCTAAAGTTCGCACTAACTTACCAGTACCCAAATTCCAAACTTTTACAGTACCGTCATTACTCCCACTCACCAAAGTCTGACCATCTGAACTAAAAGCGATCTCCTGCACCCATCCCGAATGACTAAACATCCACCCCCCCAAAGTACGGGGTTCGCCACCAGTCTTCAGAGTCCAGACTTTAATGCTATTATCCTCACCCCCACTCACCACAGTCTGACCGTCAATACTAAATGCTACTGTTCTGACTTGATCGCCGTGACTTTCTAAACTTTCATACCCTTCCCAAGAACTCTTTGTAGTCTGCATTAAATCATTCAGTACTTCTTCTACTGAATGATAGCGTTGTTGAAGCGATGGTTGTAACATCCGATCAATAATATTATTCAAAGATGTGCTTACAGGTCTGGGTAAATGTTGCTGCCATAACCATTCTTCACCATGACGCAGGTCGAAGGGGTCGAGTAGAGTCATTAACTGAATGCAGACAACACCTAAACTATAGATATCGCTAGCAAATACAGCTTGACCAATTAACTGTTCTGGTGCAGTATATTCTGGAGAACCGATAACCGTACCACTTTTGACTGCGGGATTAGTAGAAATAGCTTTGGCAGCGCCGAAACCTACTAAATATAAATTTATTCCCCAGTCATATTCACCCTCATTAGCACCACGACGAATAATATTTTCTGGTTTAATATCCCGATGAATTACTTGACTCTTGCGGATAAACTGCAAAACTGGCAGTATTTCTCTCAGAAATTTTCTAATTTTTTGTTCGTTAAATGTTCCTTGTTCTTTTAATTCTTGAGCTAAATTTTTTCCTTCTATATATTCTTGTACTAAATATCTATAAGATGAGACAACAAAATAGGCTAATAAACTAGGAATTTGTGGATGTTTTCCCAGTTTGTCTAGTTGTAATGCTTCTCGGTTAAATAATGCTGATGCTTTTTCTATTTCACTAATATTTTGTGCTGCATTTTTGCCAGGAATACCTACAGGTAAAAATTGTTTAATGACACATATTGGTTTTGAAGGAATATCTTCATCAACTGCCAAGAATGTTCTGCTAAATGTACCTATTCCGATTTGTTTTAGGAGGCGGTAATGTTCTCTAAGGATTAGTTTTGCACCGCAACTTTGGCAAAATATATTTTTGTCTGGGTTTTGAGGTTTTTGACAAGTAGGATTGTAGCAATAACTCATATTTTGTACGGGTAATAACTTAGTTGATTATTTTAAAATATATTGATTTTTTTATTTTTTTCTTGTTTTGCCGATCAATTATTTTTTTCATTTAATTTTTATAGTAATCCGTACATAATTTGTAAAAAATCCCAAAATTGATAAACAGTTTTAAACTCTTACACTCTGTTGCTTTTTCCCAGAATATTTTTTATACAATTGAAAGAGCATTACTACATTATACCAAAAATTCGTCATGGTTTCCACTGTCACAATCATGTAGACTAGATAAATTTCTGTCATCATTCAGGGAAAAACACCTATAATTAAGTAGGTAGCTGTAGGCAAGAAGTAAATTTAGGAATAAATATAACTAATAGACATCTCCAAAAATCCAAAATAAAATCAATTTTTATCCATAAATTATCAATTATTTCTCCCTACTGTCTACAGCAAAGCTGCCTACTGCCTCTTTTATGGAGATGTCTAATCAGGGAATTCTATTTGATGTGTAATATTTATTTCAGTAATTGATTTTATGCTGTGGATTTTTATTTATAGCCAATTAAATAATACCGTTAACTTTTAAACTTAGACATTATTATAGTCAGGAATCATGCCTTGTATATCAACAGAATATTTAGCTCATGTCAATTCAATTATCAGTTATCAGTACCTCCTACAATGGGAGGCTTGAGACCTAATTTTTTTTGTCATAATTAATACTTTTGAGAGCAAATAATGTTAAAAATAGTATAGGTAAGATTATTAGTGAAGAGATTAATCTTTTTATTCAACTCACCTTGAGATATAGCAGAAGAAAGAAGGAAAAATATGTCGCTGTCTAAGTTTTAAGCTTTTGATATGTCCTAGCCTTTGCTTCGACTGCTATATTTGGAATTACTCAACTATACTAGATATAATATTGTTTAATTTTATAGTTGCTACGCTATTGAACCTAAAACCTACAACCTATTACCTGCTTCAAACAGTTGCTAAATCACCTAGTTTTACCATGCCAAAAATATTTATATTTTCAAACAAAAGCTATAAAATAAATTTATTTAATACTCTTTTTGTTGAACAAATAGAAGCAAATAAATATGAATATTTTATAGCAAAATATAACGACAAAAAAGCAGAATATTTGCCAGAATTAGAAAGAAAACTCAACCAATCTGATTACTTGATTTTGTTATTGAATCCTCAATCAATAACCTGTGAAATTGTAACAGAAACGGTGAGACTATCAAGAGAATTTCAAAACATTCATCCAAATAATAAACCTTGGATTCTACCTGTTTTAATTGATATTTCTGTCGATCTAACTTGGGATTATAATCTCTATGCCTACTTGAATAAAATGCCACAATGGCAATTAAAAAGTGAAGAAAATATTCAAGACTTAGTTGCTGAAATTATGCTCTTAATCGGAAATGAATTATCTCCCTCAATTCCTGAAACAAAATCAAGATTAATATTAAATAATTCTCTGAATATAAATGAGTATAATAAAAAACCTTTGCCATCCTCACTACCAAAATTACCCAAAAATCAAGATGATTACCATCATAATTTTTATATTAAGCGCTCTCCTCTTGAAGAAAATTGTTATCAAGAAATTACTAAACCTGGTGCTTTGATCAGAATTAAAGCACCGAGACAGATGGGAAAAACATCTTTAATGGCAAGAGTTTTACATGATGTTGAAAAATTAGGATATAAAACAGCAGTATTAAATTTTCAATTAGTTGAACGTCAAATTTTTGACAATTTAGATATATTCTTACGATGGTTTAGTGCAGAGGTAGCTTCAGAATTAAATTTGCCTACTAATTTAGATAATTATTGGAACGAAATTTTTGGTAGTAAAGTATCTTGTAAATCTTATTTTGAAAGACATATTTTGAAAAGTATTGATACTCCTATAGTCTTAGTATTAGATGAAGTAGATAATATTTTTCAATATCCAGACATTACTATAGATTTTTTCAGTTTATTACGAGCTTGGCATGAGGATGCAAAAAATCGCGATCTTTGGAAAAATATGCGGTTAGTAGTTGTACATTCAACAGAAAGTTATGTGCCTATAGATATTAATCAATCACCTTTTAATGTTGGCTTACCAATTGATTTACCAGAGTTGAATGCAGCCCAAATCAAAAATTTAGCTAGCTATTATCAATTGCAATTAAATATCTCTGAAATAGAAAAATTAATGGCAATTGTTGGTGGAAATCCTTACTTAATCAAATTAGCTCTATATGAAATTTATCAACACAATATTAGCATTGATGATCTATTAAAAACAGCAGCAACAGATGTAGGATGTTATGCAGATCATTTACAGCGACATTGGTGGCATTTACAACAATCTCCAGAGTTAGCACAAGCAGCTAAAACAGTAATGAATTCTAATCAACCAGTACAATTAGAAACAATGGAAGGGTTAAAATTACACAGTATAGGATTAGTCAATTTCCAAGAAAACCAAGCAACACCACGTTATGATTTATATCATTTATATTTTAGAAATCGTCTTTAAATTCAAACAACTATTAGGACTTAAACATTTTATGGTTGAAAAATGGCGCTCGTGTCAGTCTAGATCAGGGAATTACTTCAATGCGCTCAAAATGCCTAGAACCCTTGGTAATTAAGGATTTAACCTTTTTGACTAAAAGCCAGTCCCTGTCTAGATTTGAGCCTATTTTATACTTCTATTTTGTCTAATTCCCACTATAGCAGTCGCTATTACAGTATCAGGACTTATGATATCAAATTCGTTAACTATGACCTCACTAGGGGTGGTAATGCGGTTGGTGGGGCGAAAATCCTCATTTACCGCATTCTCAGTCCTACTGACTACTTTTTTAAATTGTTTTAACTAAAAAATAACTAAAAAAAACTTAGACTTGATTTGAACCTACTTCCAGTAATTTTTCCAATCTTGCCGTTGACCAGTATTCCGTGGGATAGGCGATCGCAAAAATAGACGAAAGTCGAACCAACCATGTCACCTGCTTAAAAGCATCATCTTCCTCATCAAATTCATCCGGTGGAACTAAGACCATAATTTCTACAAAATCTTTAGTTACAGTAACGGGGAGACCATAATAAGTTTCCTCAGCTTCAATGCGGACTTTACTACCATTTTCTAATGCTTCTGTTAATCTTTGATAAAGAAGATTAGATTTTTTTGACTTTTCTTTTTTGGCCACAATTATTCTCCCTAAGTCTGATGTTGCAGTTTAGCGCTTTTAACAGCACCCATGTACAACTTCGCTATTAACTTGTTAGCAGTCGCCGCATTTTGCAACTTACTAAAGTTAATTGTATCTGGTTGAATTTTAACTTGACTAGGCAAGTTTTTAACTCCCTTGTCGCTTAACCGCATCCCAGTTGTCAGGAAATCCGTACATAGTTGTCAATGACCAGATGTGGGTCTTTGGTAATGTTTAGCTCAAAAGTGACTAATGACATAAAAAATCTGTCCTTTTCCCAAATCAAAACGTACTGTTACTGCCGGGACTTGATGCTGAAAAAGCAAATTATGACTAGCAGTGTCAATATGGACTTTATCCGAGTTTAGTACTTCTATATTTTAATTTCCTCATAACCACTATTAGGGATTTGGCTCTCAATATTACAAGAATATTTGACCACAAACTATCTGCAAAAGTTTCTACAGACAATAATATAATTAATTTTTAATTCTTGAGTCTAGAGTAGTGTCTTAGGAAATGCACGCTGTACTTTTCAAATATCCTCTTAATACCATTGATTAAAAGACATCTCCAATAATCAAAAATAAAATTAATTATCCTGTAGAAATTATCAATTATTTCCCCCTACTCTGTAGGGAGGTTGCATGCAAAGTCCCTACGACCTACTCCCTCTTTTCCGGAGAGGTCTATAATTTCTACAAAATCTTTAGTTACAGTAGCAGGGAGACCATAATAAGTTTCCTCAGCTTCAATGCGGACTTTACTACCATTTTCTAATGCTTCTGTTAATCTTTGATAAAGAAGATTAGGCTTTTTTGACTTGTATCTTCTGGTAACAATTATTCTCCATAACTATAACGTTGCAGTTTAGTGCTTTTAATAGCACCAACGCACAACTGGACTACCAACTCAGTTGCAGTAGCAGCACAATGACGGAGGAGTCAGTCCTCAGTCCTCAGTCCTCAGGAGGGAAGAAAAAGCAAGAAGCAAGAAATAAGAGGAGGAAAAGGAGAAAGTTTTTTTGATCACGCTCTTATCCGGACATGATATAAGTTGTATTTTTCCTGAGTTTTGACTTTTGACTTTTAACTTTTGACTTTCCTGATCATCACGCACTGGCAGTGAAGTCTCCATTATTTCCATCAACAACTCCAGTCGTGATTTCTGAGACAACATTGGCACTAAGTTAGGCAAAGAATAGTAGTCACCTTTGAAAGTAAAAGTTTCCACTGGCGCTTGCTTCTGCTTCAGTTGACTTTCCACATAATTAGAAGCATAGTGACCCACACGCACGATAACCACATTTGGCATAACCGCCAACTCACGACAATAAGCAGTATAAGCATCAGCAAAATAGGGTGCAGTATTTTCCCCTTCATCTGTGACCAGAATAAACTGTTCGACAATTTGCTTTTTGCGTCGCATTGCTTCTACTGCACAACCGCAACTTGTACCCCCACCTGCGCGGATATGTTGGAAACCACGTTCCCAGTCACTCAATTCTGTACCTTGGGCAGTCAGAGGATAAGGGATGGTATCGAAAGCGTAGACAAATAATTCAGCTTCAGTAATACCAGAAACCAAAGCAGCTAAACGCTTACCTACTTCGATCGCCTTTTCCATTGAACCAGACTTGTCAATGAGTAAAGCGGTTGGCAAAGAAATTTTACCGCGTTTTTTCACTTGTTCGTTAGTCACCTGCTCCAGTTTCGCAACAGTTTCCGCATCTACCTGAGCAGCATCAGCAGCAACCTTCGCTTTATAAGCAGATACGCGATCACTCTTTTGTGCCTCAGTCAATTTCTCATCAACTAACGCTTTTACCTCTGGGTGTTCCATCGCACCACGAGCAGTCAGAGACTTCAGGTTATTGATAATTTCCTGGGGAGACATGGAGTTTATCAGTGCCACTAACACAGTAGGTGTCAATTGTTTCACTGCTCCCACTGACTGGAATGATTGGTTGGACAAGCTTAGCTGTAATTTTTGTATTTTGGATAATAATTATTCGTAATGGAATTGAAACTGGAACCGAAGCAGGAGTCACAATCTTCGTCTTTGCCTTTGTTGTGGCCTTCGCTTTTGCCTTTGCCGGAACCGTAGCCGGAGCCTTTGACTATGCAGGAGCCTTTGCCTTTATTGTAGCCTTCGCTTTCGGCTTCGCCATAGCCTTCGCCGGAGTCTTTGCCTTGACCGTAGCCTTCGCTTTTGCCTTTGCCGGAGCCATAGCCGGGCCCTTTGCTGTAGCTTTTGCCTTATTCGGAGCCTTATTCGGAGTCATATACGTAGCCAAAGGCTTTACCAAAGACTTTGCCTTTAACTCCACCATAGGCATGGCCTTCGCCATAGGCATAGCCTTAGCCGGAGCCATAGTCTTTGCCCAAATACTGTTAAATTCTTACATTGCTTATCGAGTAATCAAAGGAGATGAAAAATACGCTCTAATTCGTAGAATAGCTATTGCTTTTGCTGCCATAGGAGGAACATCTTTTAGAGATGCAAATTTAACTGACGCTGATTTTACTAATGCAATTCTTAAAAATACTGATTTCAGAGATGCAAATTTAACTCAAACCCTTTGGAAAAAAACGAATAAATTAGATTTAGCTCGACCAGGAAAATCTGTTTTAGCACAGTCGAAACTACGAGAACTTTTAGTTTCAGGAAAAGGGCTGGGTCAGGATTTTTCTAAAGCTGATTTACGGGGAGCGAATCTCAGCAATGCAGACCTAAGTTATACCAATTTAACCCAAGCTGATTTAAGTCAAGCCACTTTATATCAAGCAAATTTAGAAGGAGCAAATCTAACTGAAATTAATGTCATTGGGACAGATTTAAAGCAAGCCACATTAACAGCAGCTTGCATTGAGGCTTGGAATACAGATAGCACCACTCGATTAGATGAAATTCATTGTGATTATATTTATCTGCTGAATCATCAACAGGAACGTCGCCCCAGTAGTGGAATATTTGCACCAGGAGAGTTTACTAAGTTATTTGAGGAAGTTTTTAATACAGTTGATTTAATCTTCCAAGATGGAGTGAATTGGAAAGCATTTGTTTCTGCTTTTAAGCAACTACAGGTTGAAAATGAAGGGACGGAGTTAACAGTTCAAAGTATTGAGAATAAGGGAGATGGAGTCATTGTTGTCAAAGTGGAGGTTCCACTGAATGCTGATAAAGAAAAGATTCACAGTGATTTTCATCAAAATTATGAATTGAAGCTGCAAGCACTAGAAAGAGAGTATAAGACGAAGCTACAGATAAAAGACAGTGAAATTGAGAGCTATAAGCGAGAAAATGTTAATATGATAGAAGTAATTAAACTCTTAGCAAGTAGACAAATTGAGGTAAAGAATATGGCCAGCAGTGAATCTAGTGCAGAAAAATCTACAAAGCAAGTTGAAGTTGAGATGAACTTCCAAAATGAAGTGACTGGAGTAGGCGGAAAAGTTAAAAAAATGATTGTTAACCAGAAACAAAAGTTGGCTGATTCTGTAGTTGAAGTCCAAGAACTATTACAAATTCTTGACCATTCTTATCCAGGTGATTTGCCCACTGATACCCAAACTGAAATTGAGGTAGCTGTCAGAGGAATTGAAAAAGACCCTGCTTTAAAACAGCGTTTGATTAGTGCATTAAAATCGGGAAGTAAGGAGGCTTTGAAAGAATTGATGGATAATCCCTATGTAAATATTTTAGTCGCAACTTATGAAGGATGGCAAAATCCATAAGCGTAAAAATATATAGGTGCATTAAATAATAGGCTGAGGACAATTAATCCCAATGTCTCAAGAAAACCCTAAATCTCCTGAGTCACAGATGAACTTCCACGCTCCTAGCAGTGGAGTGGCTGGAAAGGTTGAAGGGAATCAAATTATTAATATTAATTTACCGCCTACATCTGAACACCTAAAAGAACGGGACAAGACTCAACAGGAACTTCTGCACTGGGTAGAAACTGAAGTTGAAAAACGCCTACAACAATCACTCCATAATCGAGTTTACATTGTTTTGGAAAAAGAAGAAAATCCAGAACAGGTACAACATCCTTGGGAAATTGATATTAAGGTAGGGGAACAATCTAGTTTTCGATTGCCCAAAGATAGTTCAATTAAACAGATATTTGACCGCTCAGATATTGCTGGACGACTATTAATTTTAGGTGCGCCCGGTTCTGGAAAAACCACCATGTTGTTGAAGCTGGCAGAACAATTAGTCAAACGAGCAAAAGCTAATCCAGAACATCCCATTCCGGTATTATTGAACTTATCTTCATGGAAGGATGATAAACAAAGTATTAAAGACTGGATGATAGCTGACCTCAAACCTAAATATGGGGTGCGTAAAGATATTGCTAAAAAATGGATTGAGGAGGGGGTGATTCTACCCTTACTGGATGGTTTAGATGAATTAGACGCAGCACGACAGGAAAAATGTGTGGAAAAGATTAATGAATTTCTGCATCCTGAAACTTGGTCAAGAGAATTAGTAGTTTGTTCTCGCCTTAAAGAATACCAACATTATCCAACCAATTTAGGATTAAATGGTTCCATTATTCTGAAACCTTTAACAACAGCACAAATTCAAGAATATGTATTAAAAACAGAAGGTGAAGATTTATGGCATAACATCAATGCTGATTCAGATTTAATGGAATTATCACAAACGCCTTTATTATTAAATATTATTGTTTTATCCTGTACATAAATTTCTTTTGAACGCTGGAACCAATTTCAATCTTCAGAAGAACGACAAGGCTATCTATTTGATGCCTATATTAGACGAATGTTAAAGCGTCCTTATAAAAATAAACAGAAACCTTACAAGGATAAAGATACGACATTCTGGTTAGAATGGTTAGCAAAACAACTCATTAGAGAAAATAAAACTGAGTTTCTTATTGAAAAAATGCAGCCGAGTTGGTTAGAAAATCGAGAAAAAAAAAGATTTTTTATGGGAATTTATGGGTTATTTCTAGGGCTATTTACAGGGCTATATATTGAGCTATTTTACAGGCTAATTTATGGGTTAACTGATAAATTAATTCATGGGATTTCTGGGGTAATTTCTGGGGTAATTCTTATGCTAGTTTTAGGGGTAACTTATGGGCTAACTTATGGGCTAACTTCTGGGGTAGAGAGATGGGATGAAACTATAAAAACTGTTGAATCATTTCAATTTTCGCTTAAAAATGTTAAGAATCAGCCAAAATTATGGCTATTTTTAGGGCTATTTTCAGGGCTATGTTATTTTTTCATTTTTTGGAATAATTTTGGGCTAATTATTGGGTTAAATTCTGGGTTAATTATTGGGATAACTTTTGGGTTAATTTTTTTGCTTCAAGGCCCAGAAATTGATTATAAAAAGATTCCCAATCAAGGAATTTGGCAATCCCTAAAAAGTATGAATATACTTATAATTATCACCTTTTTAGCTGGTTTAGGACTCTCTTTATTATTAATTTCAGCATCGGGAAAATCAGTTGGAGTTATTAATATCTTATTTGGTAGTTTTGGATTCAGCTTGTTATTTAGTGTCTTGGGATGTGGAGTACCTGTAATGCTACATTTTTCTCTACGTTTAGTTCTTTGGTTTAATCACTACATCCCATGGAATTATGCACGATTTCTCGACTACTCTACAGAACGCCTATTCCTACAACGGGTTGGGGGCGGGTATCGGTTTATCCATGACTTACTGCGTCAACACTTTGCTTCTCAATATAATAAGAATAACTTTGATAGTGAATGAGACTGCCTTTCACCTAAACTGCCTTAATATAAGCTATCTGAGTATTAACTCTCTTGAAACCCACTGACTCATAAAGTCGCGTTGCACCTAAAAGGTTATCAGCATCAACATACAACATCGCCGTTTCCATCCCTTCTGCTTTCAACAATTTCAACGCCGATAGCAAAATACCACGCCCCAATCCTCTTTTCCGAAAACCACGTCGAGTCCCCAGAGTGTTAATGTAACCATCTTTACGCCCTTTTAATTCATTATTTTCAGGGTGAATCTGACAATCACACAAAGCAGCAAAAGTACCATCAGGCGCAACTGCAACTAAACTTAATTCTGACTGATATTTAGGGTCATTGAGTTTATCCTTCACAGATTCAACAGTAATATCTTGATGATTCCAATGGTCGATAAAAGTTTGATTAAACATTTCCGTCCAAACTGCTGCATCTGCTTCATTTTCTATATGTTTTAGGGTAAAACCTTCTGGAAACTCAGCCTCTGGAATAGGGTCAGTAAGCGATCGCTCCATCGTCAGAAAATACCGCTCAATTTCAAAACCACAACTTTCTAATAAACTAATACGTTGGCTATTATCCCCATGAGCGCCACACAGCACTTTAACCTTGACATTCCTTTCCCTACCCACTTCCCCCATCCTTTTCTCTCCCCACTCCAGAATTTGAGCTTCTAAATTATTGCCTTTAGTCTGAGGGTCAACTCGAAACCACAAAATACCTGCAATATCTTCCCCTATTTCTGGAATCATCAATCCCGCAATAGCCATAACTTGACTGTTGCTATCTTCCCATAAACAAATATCGCACTGCTTGTCTACAGACGGAGTTTCCAATTGCATAAGCATTTCTGCTGGAGACGGCCATTCATGGAATTGATGAGCTGACTCATTACTATTTAGCAATTGAGCGATCGCCTCTAAATCTGTTTCACCTCCATAACAACGAGGTGTTAATGTTTTGATGCTCATAATTACCTGATTGATTTAATTGCCAGTTCAAACAATAATTTATTTATAGCGCAATTCAGTTTAATAAACGTGCAAGATATGATATCATACTCATAGCCCAGTATGTTCTCTTACATAAGCAGGTTGTAACCCTAAAACAATATCTTGTGGGGGAACTCCTTCGGCAATTAACCTATCACTAATTGGTAAATCAGTTTGATTTCTTTGAATCCAAATTTTTTCATTTTTTATCTCTAAATGAATTACACAATTATAAATTCGTTGGTGCTTTTGCCAACCTAAATCAATTAATAAATAAGGTTCCCTTTCTTGATCAAAAACTATTTCTGTTTCTATGTCTTCATCTAAAGAGTTTCCTTGAACCTGCTCCGTTAAAAACTTTTTAATAATAGTACGATACTTATTTAATTTATCCATTGTATAATCTCCTGATTAATTGAGTCATAAACTAACTTTTAGATTGGTGAAGTTGAATATTTGCTTGATTACGGATTCAACAAATAGAATTACGGATAAATTGAGAAAATACTAAGGAAAAGATTATATAGAGCAATAGCAAAACTCTTAATTAATAACTGATATGATAAGATAGTCTGGCCAAAAGAAAAAATTAAAAGTAAAGTCCCATACTCTATGTCTTCTGATGATTCTATCTCAACAACTCCCGCCTCTACACCAAAAGTAAGTACCAACTTACAAGTCAGATTCAAAACAGAGGAAGGAAAACTGTTATTACTGTTGCCACCAGAATTTAATAACGGTGAGATAGAAAATCCAACTGCTATGACCTGGACAGAAATTTGGCAACAGTTCAAGCAACGTCTCAACGCAGGAGAAAGATTTTGGCAGCCAAAAACAGAGGTACAGCTCATTGCTTTTGACCGCTTATTAGATACTCGTCAACTGCAAGAAATAGCTGAAGCTCTTTTAGAAGTAGAACTAGAATTAACAACAGTTCAAACTTCACGTCGCCAAACTGCTGTAGCAGCAGTCACAGTTGGCTATTCTGTAGAACAAAAATTTGACATTATTACTCTCAACCAAGCTCCTACAGAAAAAGTTCAACCTATGTTTGAACCTTTATATTTACAGATGACCATTCGTTCCGGAGTAGAAATTCGGCACCCCGGTACGGTAGTAATTGTAGGAGATGTTAATCCTGGTGGTTCTGTCATTGCTGATGGAGATATTCTAGTGTGGGGTCGTTTACGAGGAATAGTCCACGCTGGTGCTAAAGGAAATTCTCAAAGTGTAATTATGACTTTACAGATGGAACCAACTATTATCAGAATTGCACGGCAAGTAGCTAGAGGGCCAGAAAAACTACCAACTCAATTTTATCCTGAAGTTGCTTATGTGACAGATCAAGGGATTCGTATTAGTAGGATGGTAGACTTTGTTAAGATACGGCGTTGAAGAAGTAGTCAGTAGTCAGTAGTTGGTAGTTGGTAGAACTGAGAAAATGCTCCTGTAGAAAATTTATTGGAATTAGGAATTAGGAACTAGACAACACTATGTCTTTAAATTAACGTGCAATATATTAAGAGGGGGCAAAAAAAATAAGTATGTAACGAAAAGTAAATTCACTCAAAAACTTATTCTCCTTTGGCACCTAGCAAATCATAACGACAATTTTTCACCCCAACCTCATTCTCTAGTGTCTTGACAAAATCAATTTTCCTTGACAAAATCACAGTTTTAATGTAGTAAGAATAAGCTGATATTTCTGAAGTTAACTTTGAAGTAGCAGATTTTTTGCAGTTTACATATCTAAAAAATTGGGTAATGAAATAATTATTATCCTGTTAGAAACTTTAAACTTAATCTAAAATACCAAAATAATCTCTAAGTTTTGACTATATACAATTCTTTATTTCTTAATTTCTAATAGCTTATGAGCAAAATTATTGTTATTACTTCTGGTAAAGGTGGAGTGGGAAAAACTACTTGCACAGCAAACTTGGGCATGGCTTTAGCTCAAAAGGGTCGCCGAGTAGCCGTAGTTGATGCAGATTTCGGATTAAGAAATTTGGACTTACTACTAGGTTTAGAAAACAGAATTGTTTATACGGCAGTAGAGGTTTTAGCAGGAGAATGCCGCCTCGAACAAGCAGTAGTTAGGGATAAAAGACAACCGAGGTTGGCACTTTTACCTGCTGCTCAAAATCGAATGAAAGAAGCAGTTACTCCCCAACAAATGCAAGAGTTAGTCAATATGTTAATACCAAAATATGACTATATTCTGATTGACTCTCCTGCTGGAATTGAACAAGGTTTCCAGAACGCGATCTCCCCGGCCCAAGAAGCTATAATTGTTACAACCCCAGAAATATCTGCCGTCCGTGACGCGGACAGAGTAATTGGCCTTTTAGAAGCCAATAATGTTAAGAATATCCATCTGATAGTTAATCGGATTAGACCTCAGATGGTCCAAGCTGATGAAATGATGTCAGTACAAGACGTAGAAGAAATTCTTGCTATCCCACTGATGGGAATTATTCCAGATGATGAGAAAGTAATTGTATCTACTAACCGAGGCGAACCTTTAGTATTAGCAGAAAATATTTCTCTCGCAGGCTCAGAATTTGTGAATATTGCTCGTCGTTTAGATGGAGAAAAAGTAGATTTTATTGACCTAGACCCGCCACAAGAAAATTTCTTTACTTGGTTGCGTAAATTATTATCATCTAAAATTGTTTAATATGGAAAAAATTACAATTTACTGAATAAATCAACTATTGAGTTAACAATAAGCTAATGTTAAATGAAATTATAGAAAAACTTTTTTCTAGAAATACTCCTAGTAGTCGTAATGAAGTTAAGCGTCGTTTGAAGCTGGTTATCGCTCATGACCGTGCCGATATCAATCCCGAAATAATAGAGGCTATGAGAAAAGAAATTATGGAAGTAGTATCTCGCTATGTTGAAATAGATGACAACGATTCAGAATTTTTGTTAGAAAATAATCAAAGAGCTACAGCATTAGTGGCAAATTTGCCTATTAGACGTATTAAAGCCAGCTCAGATATTCACAATAGTTAAATAATCTCAGTTAAGTATCTGTAAAAAATTAATTCAATATTTGCTTGAAGTAGGAAACAGGCAAAATAAAATAGACCCCATCTGAAAATAGCTGTTGGGGACTCCCGTTATCAACGGTTAGAGGAAAACAGCTAGCAGATAAACTATTTTCCTCTTAAGCTTAATTTTCAGATTTTTCAACTGACTTTTGAGACTTAAGTTTTAGTGAATCAATGAAATCACTAATTACCTGGGTTATTGTTTTCTCATTACGGTAAATATACAAATAATTTTGTCTAACTACTTATAGAAAAATCATGGATCTAATACCATTGGGTGAAAAAAGAATGTTGCGCATAATTTGAGTGATTTCTAGACTTTACCAATAATGTCCTTTCGACTAGAAATTAAACTTTCTGAACTACTAGCAATAAACTTAACTATTTATACCAAATATTTATCAAAATGATATAACACATTATGACTGCCCTAAAGTATTAATTAATCCTTTAATCTGTAATTAATATTCCTGAAAAAATTGCTCAAAAAAATATAAATTCTCTACTCCGAATCGACCATGTTTTCTCAAGATGCCGATGATATTTCCAAAGATATTTGACATTTTTTCTGATTGTAATTACTTTTAAAACATAAAATTATTCTCATGGGTTGACATACTCCCCGGCGTAAACGCACGGGGATTCTTACCCAGTGGTTATTCTTGGTTTGCCTTCCGCAAGACTATGCCAACAATGACACAACTTGCTGAATCAGGTAGCCCATCATCAGTAGAGATTTTTATCTCCCCAAGGGTTTCCGTTAGCGTTTGCGCAGCATTCCCATAGGAAAGCTCCTCCGTAGGAGGCTAAATCGGCAGTTCCCGTATGCCCTACGTTACTGTTATTCCACTCAATACTTACTATTTCTAATCCACGACTTAAGATATTGTGTGCTGGATTAGTATCACGGCATATTTCTATATGACAATATAGGACAAATATGAGTACGAGTTGATAAATACTTTTTAACTCTATGCCCACAATTAGGACAATCAGTAGAAGTGAAATTAGGATTTACCGAAACAACTGCTTTGCCCCAAATTTTTCCATAGTATTCAAGCCAAGTCGTGAATTGATACCACCCAGAGTCAGATATTGACTTTGCCAAATGATGATTTTTGAGCATATTTTGTATCTTGAGGTCTGCCTTCGGCACGTCGCTCCGCGTCTATATAGACAATCATATCTAACAAGTGAACTACGCACCGAGCTTGTTTACAGCGCTTTTGATATTGATCAACCACATCGTCATAATCACGCGTCCTTTAGGGAGGTTTCATGGTGTGGTCTACCGAAATGAAAACCGCTGTAATAGCCCAGTCTTTAAGCTGTCTACTTACCTTCAAATGACATTTTTCTAGTCTAATTATTGCTTTGTGGTAATTATTTGATTGAGACAGTACCTACAACTCTGAATAAAGAGTTTTTAACCTTTAGATCGCTGAAAGCCTTAGCTATTATACCAAATTGATAAATGTTTGCTATAAATAGCTAGGGTATTTCTTAGAATTCAGAATTCAGAATTCAGAATGAATAGATTTAGTACCATTTTTGATGTTGTCAATTATATTTTTCGTCACATAGACTTTCTTATGGAGTCTTTTGATAGTGCTTATTATTCGTAACATTCTTTTTTCAAAATGGTATTAATAGTTATTCCAAGAACTTCGCGCTGTCTAGTTACTAAGATTACTATTTCTTTGATTTCTCTAGTATGATTTGATCACATATTTTTGCAGATCAAACTATGAGATACCCAAATATTATAGATCGAGCCCTAGAAGGGGGAAGCTTTAGACCGAGGTTTTCGGCAAAAATTTCGAGCGATCGCTAATTTCTTAAATCAATTTGACAAATATTTTCCGATCAAAACACATATCATTCGTTTTTCAAACTTGACAATAATCACACAAAATGATATAAATAGTAATCATACAAAAAAGTCCTCAGCAAAATAATTAATATCTCCTTTGATGAACCCTTCAGTGATACTCTAAAAAATGACAGTGCAAATTGTTCAGTCTAAAGGCCAAAGTAAAAAGCCCGGATGATTGATGTAGAGCATGGGCTTGAGGCCAACCTCATATATTCAAGAATATCTGTGGGCTAAAATGCCTTCCCTAGATACAAATGGAGAAACACAGGAGAATGGTCACCAATCCCTTCTCAAACCTTACCCATGAAACTACAACAGAATTATCCTTTTTATCGAAGATATATATCTGAGTAGCAGAGGGTCAGTTACTAAAAAATAAATAGTCCATCGATAGTATGGTCGGGCATCCAAAAACTAAGGCCAATTCCTGAACAACTGGGGACAGCCCCGCATAAGACTAACTGTTGCCAGAGCGTAGCTAGTTAAGCAGTCTGGAAGAACCAGTAATCCCACTGGCGTAAGTCTGGGAAAATCCACTTCCTGAAGTGAGTGGAGTATGTCAATCAGCGACTACTACTGGAAGTAAGTGCGATATATTATTTTTCACACTTAAGCAAAACCTTCAGATATTTGGTCAGACCTATATTCTGAAAATTGCAGATTATAGAGGAAGATTAATTGAACAAAAAGCCCACACTAAAAGCAACAGCAAGCTTTCATGCCATAGCAGTGTCAGTGTCGGGTATATTAATTTGGATAGCTAAATAAGCATATAGAATAGATAGAATGGTAAGCACCGCAGAAAAAACAAACGTAGGACAAATCACTCAAATTATCGGTCCAGTTGTAGATGCTAAATTCCCTAGTGGAAGTCTTCCAGAAATCTACAATGCCCTAACAATTACAGCTCAAAACGAAGCTGGACAAGATGTTTCAGTCACCTGTGAAGTGCAACAACTTCTAGGCGACAACCAAGTTAGAGCTGTGGCGATGAGTGGCACGGATGGCCTTGTACGTGGTATGGAAGTAGTAGACACTGGGGCTGCAATTAGTGTACCTGTAGGCACTGCTACTCTAGGTAGAATATTTAACGTGATCGGCGAACCAGTAGACGAACTTGGCCCAGTGGGAACTGAGGAGAAATCTGCAATTCACCGTGAATCTCCTAAATTTGTAGAGCTAGAAACTAAGCCTTCCGTTTTTGAAACAGGTATTAAAGTTGTAGACCTACTAGCTCCCTATCGTCGTGGTGGAAAAATTGGATTATTTGGTGGTGCGGGTGTAGGTAAAACCGTTATCATCATGGAGTTAATTAATAACATCGCTAAAGCTCACGGTGGAGTATCCGTGTTTGGTGGCGTGGGAGAGCGGACTCGTGAAGGTAATGACCTTTACAATGAAATGATTGAGTCTGGAGTAATTAACCCAGACAACCTCCCCGACTCTAAAGTGGCCTTGGTTTACGGTCAGATGAACGAACCACCAGGAGCAAGAATGCGTGTGGGTCTATCTGCTCTAACAATGGCAGAATATTTCCGGGATGTTAGTAAGCAAGACGTGCTACTTTTCATTGACAACATTTTCCGGTTTGTACAAGCAGGATCTGAAGTATCTGCACTTCTGGGAAGAATGCCATCTGCGGTAGGATATCAACCTACCTTGGGTACAGAGATGGGTGAATTGCAAGAAAGAATTACATCCACAAAAGAAGGTTCTATTACTTCTATTCAAGCAGTATATGTACCTGCGGATGACTTGACAGACCCTGCACCTGCTACTACCTTTGCTCACCTAGACGCAACTACAGTATTGTCAAGGGGACTTGCTTCTAAAGGTATTTACCCAGCAGTTGACCCCTTAAACTCTACATCTACTATGTTGCAACCAAGTGTAGTAGGTGACGAGCATTATGCTGTAGCTCGTTCAGTACAATCTACTCTACAAAGGTACAAAGAACTTCAGGATATTATCGCTATCTTAGGTTTGGACGAATTATCTGAAGATGACCGTCTAACAGTAGCTCGCGCTCGTAAAATAGAGCGTTTCCTATCACAACCTTTCTTTGTAGCTGAAGTATTTACAGGTTCTCCTGGTCAATATGTGAAGCTCGATGATACAATGAAAGGCTTCAAAATGATTTTATCTGGTGAACTTGATGAGTTACCAGAACAAGCTTTCTACATGGTGGGAGGTATCGATCAAGTAATCGCCAAAGCTGAAAAAATGAAGGCAGAAGCATAGTCTTACTGGCTATGTTGGTCGTTAGTTAGCGAAAAAATATTGACAGTTGGCTTGTTGGTTATCGATGCTGAGATCGACAGTCAACTGACAACTTAAGTAACTAACACAATTGAAAAAGGCAGAAGGCAGAAGGCAGAAGTGGTAAGTCAAAAGGGTATTCATACCCCTTCTGACTTGGAGCTACTGAACTTTCGTTCAGTGGGGGTCTTAAACCCTTGTTCCATTTGGTCGCAGCAGAGGACAAACAAAAGAAACCTTCAGCGTATCTGCCCTCCGCCTTCCCCCGAAAAAATAAACAAAAAATTATTGACAAATGACATTAACTGTGCGTGTAATATCTCCCGACAAGACAGTTTGGGACTCAGAAGCTGAAGAAGTAATTATACCTAGTACAACAGGTCAATTAGGAATTTTAAGTGGACACGCTTCTATGCTGACCGCTCTCGATATAGGTGTAATGCGAGTTCGTGCGGAAAAAAGTAAAGATTGGGTAGCGATCGCCCTGATGGGTGGTTTTGCTGAAGTAGAAGCAAATGAAGTAACTATACTAATTAATGGGGCTGAAAAAGGGGATACTATTGACAAAGAAGCAGCTCGTATAGCTTACAATGAGGCTGAATCTAGTCTGGAAAAAGCTGAAAACGGCGACCTTCAAGCAAAAATCAAAGCCCAAAAAGCCTTGAAGCGAGCTAGAGCACGTCTGCAAGCTGCTGGTGGAGTTAACTAAACTACTAAATTCCCATTTCTGCAAGCAGGGACTGCATTTGTTCTCTAGTCAGTCCCTGTTTAATATAAGTAGGTGATTCTGGGTTGTAGGGACTAGCAACCAAATCGATACTAAGAATTTTAGATGTTTCAGGTAATACAGGTATATCTGGGTCGAAAGCTGTAGGTCTCATTAGGGAGCTAGAAAAACCTTTAAAAATAGCTATTTCATCTAGTTCTCCATCAACTTCAACCTTAACTATTAATACTTCATTAGGTTTTTTAATTGTGTATTGTTCCAAACGATGAGAAATGCTATTCATAATAACTTTCAATAGATAGTTAAACAATTAATTATTAATTATTCACTCTCCTTAAAAAGGATAATATTGGTCAGTATTTTTTTCTTTGTTTGTTCTTTAAATAAGAGCCTTTAAACCTTAATTATTCGGTAAAATTTGCTTGATTCTATACCCTCATAGCAAATTCACTTTGACTAAAATAATTTTCAAAAAAAATCTCAGTTTTCGCCTAAATAGAATCTTGGTGTTTAGGCAATAAAGCTAGACTGAGATTTAATCATATAGCACTAAAAAGAAAGACTAGGACATCTCAAAAGCCTAAAATTCAAACAACGCAATATTTTCCCTTCTTCCTTCTAATTTCCTGTTGCTGATCGCCCTTGCTTCTGTAACTTAACCAAAACAAAATAACAGAGAAAAATTGTATAGATGATTAATCCAGTAAACCCCAAGAAGCCGATAAATTCTTGAGGCCAATCTGCATGAAAAATTTGTTTAAATAACCATGGAGGGTCTAACCAAACATTACAAAATGGATCTTCAAGTAAATCATTGCGGGATTTAAAAGCACAGGCCAAAAAAGGAATTTCGAATAATGCTCCGATTAAATTATAAAATGTAGCAGCCCAACGCCAAGAAGTCAAACTAGCCTTCAGAGGAGAATTTCGTAATTCTCGAATTTCCTCATTCAAATCTACCCAAAACCACAAAGCTACCGGAATTAAAATTCGAGCTATTAATGATGTTAAAAAACTTATAGGTACTGCTGCAATCATTAAGTAAACAGTGATTGCCAATAAACTAGAAACTCGCCAATAAGTAATCAACAAACGTTGAATAGCTTCAGACTTTTTGACAAAAGCCCAAATCAAAATAAGTAGGGGTAGTACCACAGTAAATAATACCGCTAGCCTATAGTCCATCCAGACCCAAATCTCTAATCCAGATGTGATAGCTATGGGTAAAAAGTTTAACATAATTAGTAACTTATAAAAATAGTAGCTTATAAAAATTTAACTATAATCGTAATTAACTTTAAAAAGTTATTTATGGTATATTTTTTTGATAAGCAACTGAATTAATAAGTTAAATATTTCAGTTGCTTACCAGCCAAGCATTAATATATTTAATTTAATAAACTATGGTCGAATAGCTTATTAAATCAATCAATTGGCCTTAGTTGTCGTATACTCGACACTCAACAGCCTCAGGATTATCATCGCAATAATTTTCCAAGGAACTTGGAGACTTCTTTTCCTTTTGATGAGCAGACTCAGCTTGAAGCTCTTCTACCGAATCCCAAGCTACTGCACATTCCTTGGAATTAGCACCAGAAGCATCACAAATAGCACGAGCTTCTTCGCGCTCTTGCTCAATTTTTTCCTCAATGTTGTTATTAGTCATAGTTTTTTTATTCTTAACTTAACTTACTACCTACGATTTTTGGGACACAATTCCTAAATATAAAATCAAGGGTTAGAAATTGAAAAACAGCTCAGGTAAAGAGACAAATTAAAATTTTACCTCTTTATCATTTATATATGCTACGAGAGATTCCCAACCAAATGATCTTGATATTTTAAGATTCATTGACCAAATAATCAATCTTTCAAACTGTCTAAATGTCCAGCTTGCTCAACAATACTTAATATTAACATAACTGAAACGATAACCTGTTTGATAAGCAACATTTATGAAATTAAATTAAAAATATTATGATCATAATTTTAAGTAGTTTTATACCAATTATTAGACGGAGCAATATTACAAAACTTTGATTGTTAGAAATAGGGAAAAAAAGGTAGAAAAAAGTCGATTAACAGATGTACAAGGTCAACTTCACCATTAAATTCTGCTAATAAACAATCCTACTTTTGGCACGTTTCGTCGAATATTTTGTTTAACTACTGGAGTATTTCAGAGTTAATCACTTTTTTTCGGTATTTAGTGACAAATACGATCTAAACAGTTAAGAGAGTAAACAGACCTAAAACCTTTGTGATAAGTGGTTAACACAATATAGCAATAAGTTGAATATAAAATTATGATAATTACTCATTGCTACAAAATTAAGCCCACTTGTGAACAGTCAGCCAAAATTGATGATTGGCTATAACTATTACAAAGGCATTGGAATTATGCTCTTAGTCAACCCTTGGACTGGTTGAACCAAACCAGGTGTCAAATAACCGTTGTTCGATAGTGTCATGTCCTATGGGTGAGATTCAAGAG
>NZ_JAAHGM010000061.1:12959-39859 GCF_010692625.1 Okeania sp. SIO2C2 | reverse complement strand
ATATGAAAATTTTCACTCAGTTATCCATGTTTTCATACCAATTTTATGTAAAATTACATAGAATTAGGTTTTATGCAAATTTTATGTAATATTGCACATAATTATGAGATTTACTAACTTGTCTGTCTTAATCTAAAGTCAACTCTGATGAATTTGGTATGAGTACAAAAAACAACTCTGATTGATGTTCTATAAATAATTGCATTATTAGCTATAAAAATGCAATAGTTATGAGCAAACTTCATCAAATCTTCATATATTGTTGATTAATTCAAAGTAACCATCTTGAGTGGCTATTTACAAACAATGGTTGTATTAAATCGATATAATGAGTGGCTATATATATCTGGCCTACAGCCCTCCAAAAATCTTGCTAGGATAGTATAAATACCTGTGGTGTTTTCAAAAAAGTGACATTGAAGAAGGAGACAGGAGACAGCTATACTGGAGACAGGAGACAGCTATACTGGAGGAAAATTACATGGGGATTCGCTCCCCCAAGTAATGCGTGAACACCCCCGTTGACGGTGGGGTATTAAACCCACAAAGAAAATGATAAAAATCCCTAACATTGATGGCCAAATAGTCAACAAAATTAGTCAAGTATTCTAAGTTTAGTAACTAGACTATTATTGGCAATTTATAGAACTAATACCATGTCTAATGTAGACCTCACTGGCCAAACCGGGATAGACCTGTGGAAAAATTACCTGATTAAAACTTTTGTTCGTGAATTTATTTGAGTTATATCCTTAAAGTTACAACTATCAACAATGGAGAAGTGGAGAAAATGTTACGCAAGCTTTTTGTGAAACTATCACTTTTTGGCATGGTCATGGCCTTGATCGGCTCTAGCTTAAAATCATCAGCATTAAACCCAAAGCTGTTAGCTAGCACTCCAGACCCAAGCACAATAGTTATTGCTGATATTTCTAATAATCCTTCAAAAAAGATTAAACGCTATCAACCCTTAGCAGACTACTTAGCAGAAAGACTAGGCCAATTTGGAGTCAAAGTAGGGGATGTCGAAATAGCTTCTGATTTACAAGAAATGGCCAATTACCTCAACTCAGGAGAAGTAGATATTTATTTTGATAGTCCCTACCCAGCAATGATTGTGAGCGATCGGTCTAATGCTAAACCAATTCTACGTCGTTGGAAAGGTGGTGTACCAGATTATTATACTGTCATTTTTACCATGAAGGATCGTGGGATTCAATCCTTAGAGGATCTAAAAAGTAAGATAGTTGGTTTTGATGAATTTAGCTCTACTTCAGGATATATGTTACCTACTTCCTTGCTGATAGAAAATGGTTTAAATCCTCAACAGAAGAAATCAGCTAGTTCGACAGTATCTGCTGATGAAGTAGGATTTGTTTTTACTGATGATGATGAAAATACTATCCAATGGGTAATTAGTGGAAAAGTTGCTGCTGGTGCAGTTGACATCGGTACTTTTATGGAAATTCCGGAAGCAAACCGACAAGCCATGATAGTTTTAGCAAAAAGTGAGAAAGTAGCTCGCCATGTAGTTTTAGTTAGACCTGACATGAAACCGGAAATGGTTGAGGCCATCAAAGCTATTTTGATTAAAATGGATCAAACGGCAGAGGGACGAGAAGTCTTAGAGAAATTTGAAAAGACAGCCAAATTCGATGATTTTCCTCCAGAGTCAAGTATAGAAAGAATGCGAGAATTGTATGAACTTGTTCAAAACAGGTGAATTAGATGGGTTTATTCAGGGTTGGACAAGGGTCGCTAGCCACCAAGTTAACGCTAGCTATGACAGGTTTGGTTGTCATGGTAGTCGCCGGTGTCACTTGGCTATCCGTCCACCGTCAGCAACAAAATTTTCATACTGAATTAGAAAAACAGGCGGAAATCTTACTCAATACTATATCAATAACAGTTAGAGATTCTCTGTACAGGCTAGATGCTGATTTTATGGAAGAAATCATGGAGCAGCTTGGAGAAGATGAAGTGCTGGCTGCTGGCCGTATTTATGAGAAAGATGGAAGAATAGTTGCTGATGCTTATGGTAAAGATGTTTTGGTTTACAATATTAAACCCGATGAATTTGGCCAGCGTCTACTAGAGAGCGACGAAACAATTTTTGAGTGGAAGTCTACTCAATTGCTTGCTGGTAAGGCAGTAGTCGTTGGGCGGAAAAGACTCGGAGCTGTGAGTGTAGGTTTGTCTATAACTCCTTTAAATCAAAAAATTGCTGCTGTGCGTAATCAAGGTCTTATAGTAGCAGCTATGGCTGCTACTGCAGGAACTTTTCTGGCATTGTTAATTAGTCGTTCTATTACTGAACCTCTAAAGGAAATGACTGTAGTTACTAAACGTCTCGCTTCTGGAGACCTAACCCAGAAGATGGAGATTTCTACTGGAGATGAGTTAGCTATATTGGCAAAGTCTTTTAATAGCATGACTTATCAACTTAGAGAACTAATTGATAGTAAAGAGGAGCTAATTTACGATCTAAAACAAAGAGCAGAAGATTTACGTCAAAGTGAGGCTAAAAATAGAGCACTGCTTGATGCTATCCCAGATGTAATTTTGCGATTCAGCAATAATGGGGTTTTTCTCTACTATAAACCTTCTAGAAAAAATGATTTACCTTGGTCTAGGGATGAATTAATAGGTAAAAAAGTTTCCGAAGTTTTGCCAGAAAATGCTGCAAAACAATATTTACAATATCTTGAGGAAGCGCTTCAAACAGGAGATATTAAAATATTTGAATATGAGTGGTTTGTCCATGGGCGACGTCATCATTTTGAAGCAAGAATATTGGCAAGTGGTCAAAATGAAGTTTTGGCTATTGTTCGAGATATTACAGAAAGTAAGTTAGCTAATATAGAGTTGCAACAAGCAAAAGAAGCTGCAGAAGGTGCTAACAAAGCCAAAAGTATGTTTCTTGCTAGTATGAGTCATGAGTTAAGAACACCTCTTAACGCTATTATTGGGTATAGCGATCTGCTGCGGGAAGAAGCTGAAGATTTAGGCCATGAAGAATTTATTCCAGACCTGGATCAAATTAAAACCTCTGGTTTACATCTGCTAACAATTATTCAAGACATCCTAGATATTTCTAAGGTAGAATCAGGGGAGATGACTATGTATGAAGAAGAATTTGATATCTTGACTTTAATAAAAGAAGTCCAATCCATTGTGCAACCACTGATCAAGAAAAATGGTAATTCTTTTGAGATGCATTGTAGTAACGAAATAGGGACTATGTTTGCTGACCGAACAAAAATTAAGCAAATCGTGATTAATCTATTGAGTAATGCTAGCAAGTTTACTCACGAAGGTATCATCACTTTAAAAGTAGTTCGCAAACACAATATGGAGCATAATAGAAATGGTAGTAGCACATTGGAAATAGATCAGACATTAAATCAGATAATTTTCAGTGTAACTGATACTGGTATAGGTATGACTCCAGGGCAGATTAAAAAAGTTTTTCAGCCTTTTGTACAAGCTGATAACTCTACGACTCGTAAGTACGGTGGAACTGGTTTGGGGTTGTCTATCTGTCAAAAATTTTGTGAAATTATGGGTGGAAAAATTACGGTAACAAGTTCTGTTGGTGTTGGATCTACTTTTAGTATAAATTTACCAACTGTTGTCACATTAAAAACTGACCATATTTTAAGTTCAGAGCGGTCGTAATATTATGTCCGGTAGCATCGGTGTAATTGGATGGGGAGATGGAAGGATGGGGAGATGGGGGGGAAATATTTGGTAATGGTTGAAGATGGAACATTTTTTTATACCGAATTAAATGGATTTGATATTATTCATCTATCTTTTCATTTTCCTGATCAGAATTCAGATGTTCAATCCCCCATTCGTGCATTTCATCAATCATCGGTTTAAGACTTTTTCCGAGAGGAGTTAAAGAATATTCGACTTTTGGAGGAACCTGCAAATAAACTTCCCGATGAACAATACCATCTGCCTCCATTTCCCGCAATTGTTGGGTAAGCATTTTGTGAGTTACACCTTGTAAAGAACGATGAAGTTGATTGAAACGTTTGACCCCATCAAATAATTCTTTGAGAATCAAAAGTTTCCAACGTCCACCAATGACTTTGATCGCCATCTCTGCTGGGCAATTTTTCTTCTTATTTGTACTTTTAATTTTCATCTCAAATTGTTGCTTTCTTCAGTTTTTATATTAAAGTTACCAGTTTTTATGACAGCTACTCGACCGATATAAAAACCAATATCTTTGCTTTTGGTGACAACTACTTTAAAAATATCCCCACTCATAAAACCATAGGATTATTGGTGTCTAAGTTTAGGTTTGGTTCTAGGAAAACCATATTGATCAGTTCTACACATTTGTCTACTACCTCTACCCATAGTATCTTTTTGGGTACTATCTTACTTTAAAGTGCATACTATACATACTAACCTGACTTAAGCTAGATTATAAATGTCAAAACAAAATCTAAGTTATTAACTTCTATAGATTTTGTATCCAGAGATTAATTCAATAGAGAAAACACCATGAGTGAACCAATTATTGCAGATAACAAACCTGTCGTTTTAGAACTTGAAGTAGGTATTGCTGTGTAAATGTGGTGCATCGAAAAAGCAACCATATTGTGATGGTTCCCATGCAGGAACTGAGTTTACTCCTATGGCATTTGAGTTAACAGAGAAAAAGAGTGTAGCACTTTGTAATTGTAAGTATACTAATAATCCTCCTTATTGTGATGGGACTCACGCTAAATTATAAATAAAATATTAATTTGTTAGTGTTGCATAATCAAACAATTATTTTGACTGAAAATTAACTTCTGCAAAATCACAATTATACCGTTTCACGGAATTCAAAAGTCAAAAGTCATGCATCGAGTGCGTAATTCTGAGGTCCCCTCAGAATGTAAGACGCACTCAAGACAGTCAAAAGTAAGATCTTATAGCTCAAAACTTTGATGCTTCAGTAATTTCAGCAAATTATTCGACATCTAAAGTTTGGAACTATTTGTAACATTCTTTTTTCAAATTGGTATTATGCAACATTAGTTGGGAGTAATCAAACATAAATTATAAAATAATTTCAGTTATTCAACCTAGTTATTAATTTTTTTTATTAGTCAAAATTAATATTAGTAATTAAAGTTTAATTTTCACAAAAAAATCAAATTTTATCGGAGGTAGTAAGAATGATTTATATACGAAAAGCTGAAGCAAGAGGGCATGCAAATTATGGTTGGCTAGATACTCATCATACATTTTCTTTTGTCAACTATTTTGACCGTGAATATATGGGGTTTCGTTCTCTCAGAGTAATTAATGAAGATAGAGTTTCTCCTAATAATGGTTTCGGAACTCATGGACATCGAGATATGGAAATTATTACTTACGTTTTAGAAGGAGCATTAGAACATCAAGATAGTGCAGGAAATGGTGCTGTACTTTATCCTGGAGAAGTACAACACATGAGTACGGGTACAGGAATTATGCACAGTGAATATAACCATTCAAAATCTGAGGAGGTTCACTTTTTACAAATTTGGTTACTACCAAATTCTAGGAGTTTAAAACCAACATATAATCAACGTTATTTTGATATAGAAAAAAACTCTGGTAAATTAAATTTAATAGTTGCGAAAGATGGTAGAAATGGGGCACTAAAAATTAATCAGGATGTGGATTTATTTGCAGGTGTTTTGAAAGAAGGCGATCGCTTTTCTTATTCTTTTGATGCTGAACGTTACGGATGGGTTCAAGTTGCTCGTGGGGAAATAGACCTTAATGATTTATCTTTAAAAGCAGGTGATGGTGCTGCTTTAAGCGAAATTAATGATGTTTATATTACAGCTAAGTCAGATGCAGAAATTCTTTTATTTGATTTAGCATAGTTCAGGAGTTAGGAGTCAGTCCTCAGGAGTCAGAATGAACAAGTTTAATACCAATTACCAAAAATAATGCTATACTTCATTAAGAGTTAAGTTATTAAGTAATAATAATGGTTCAGTAATGTTTTTAAAGATTATCAGTATTAAGCCAAGATATCTTATTGTGTTTTAACCATACTCCCTACTCCCTACTCCCTATTCTCAAGGAGATGTAGCAAGACTTTTGATATTTGGTATAATACCATTTTTGATGTCGTAAATTATCTTTTTCGTCAAATAGACATTTCATATAAAGTCAGGACTTACGCAAATTTACCTTAAAAACGCCAAGCTCCGAATGGCGTCCTCACTGGATTTAGTGTCCGTGCGTAAGTCCTGAAAGTCTTTTAATGGCGCTTATTATTCATAACATTCTTTTTTTTAAAGTGGTGTAATGTCATGCCCCGATAAGAGCGTGACAAAAAAAACTGGTTGTCCTGCTCACGTAATGGTGAAGATATATATTTTTTAATTTCTGACCACACTCCCCACATTCCCCACCCCTAATTATGCAATAACTATTCAACCAGATTTGAAATTATACCTAAAAACTCCTTCTTCTTCCTTCCTGACTCCTGAGGACTGACTCCTAACTTCTCCTATTAGCTAATTTCTCTCCTGTCCTAATAATTTGTCCTGCTAAAATAGCCGCTCCAAAACCATTATCAATATTCACAACACCTATTCCTGGTGCACAAGAATTTAACATTGTTAATAGTGGAGCTAAACCATCAAAATTAGCTCCATAACCTACACTTGTAGGTACTGCAATAACAGGACAATCTGCTAGACCTGCAACTACACTAGGCAAAGCACCTTCCATTCCTGCTACTACAATTAGTACATCTGCTTCTGCAATTAAATGTTTATTACTTAATAAACGATGTATTCCTGCTACCCCTACATCCCAAAGTCGCTTTACAGAAAAACCACAAAGAGTAGCTGTAACTGCTGCTTCTTCTCCTACTCCTAAATCAGCAGTACCAGCACTGACAATTGTAATTATACCTTGATGTTTTGAAGTAGGAAAATCAGAGATAATTGCACAGATTTTTGCATCTCGATAATAATAAAGACCAGGAATTTTATCCTGTAACTTTTCATAAATTTCTGGTTCAATTCTTGTTGCCATTACTACAGGATTATTTTTCCTCATTACCTCCATGATTTTCACAATTTGTTCTGGTGTTTTTCCTGGTCCCCAGATAACTTCAGGAAAACCTGTTCTGATATTTCTATGGTGGTCAATTTTGGCAAAATTTTCGACATTTTCAAAGTCAAAATTCTTGAGCTTTTCTAAAGCTAACTCTGGAGTTATATTTCCTGTAGCAACTCCTTTTAATAACTGTTCTAAAGCTTCAGATTTCATAATTTTAAATAATCAGACTAACAATTGAGAAAATATTAGTAACGCATCAGGCAACATCAAAAATGGTGCGTTACGCTACACTTCGTTCCATTAACGCACCCTACTGGACTGTTTCATCTAAAATAGTGCAATAGTAGGGGCGGGTTTGAAATTAATGAATAATGAATAATGGATAATGAATAATGAAAGATTTCCGTACTCGCTTACTATCTCTAGGTTTTAACAAAAGGTAATAATTAATAATTAATAATTAATAATTAATTATTGAAATAAACCCTCCCTAATGCACAAAATTAGTTGTGTCAGTCTACTACTTTAGATTTCATAATTTTAAATACATCTTAATCCGTACATCTGTGCCATAATCCGTGTGAGCAATCCGTGTGAGCAATCATTCAGAAATTTGCAATTCATATAAATTCCAGAATCCCCTGCCGAATTTACCATACTTAATACCTTTCACTCTATTTCTTATAGCCTCAAATTCTAAAGGAATTACCATATAGATAAAAGGTAACTGCTCGGCAACAATTTGCTCTGCCTTAGCATAAAGTTGTTTCCGTTTTTGTTCATCTAGAACTTGAGATGCTTTGACATATAGATCGTCTATTTCTTGTTCCCATTCTGCTACTTTTCTGCCTTCTATTGCGTTTTCTCCAGGTTGACTTCCTTGATTAAAAGTGTGTAGTCTACCATTTACAGACCAGATTGTATAATCACCATGAGGTTCTACACCTCCTCCTACAAAACCACCTAGATAAGCTTCCCAGTCTCTAGACAAATTTAGTCGTTTCAATTTAGCATTAAAACTCAGAAACTGTAGATTTACTTTAATTCCTAATTTTGCTAAATCTTGATTAATTTGTGTTGCCATTTGTTCTGTGACTTTTCTACCAGCAGTTAATAGTAATGTAAATTCTACTCTGTTATTTTGACTATCTAATAATTCACCATTTTGATTATATTTAAAACCAGCACTAAGTAATAGTGCTTTTGCTTTTTCTAGATTATAGTTATAGATTTTTAGACCTGCTTCCGGGGATAGATAAAAAGGACTTGTCACAGGAAGTAGTGAATGTTGAAGCGCACCTAATCCACGATATATGTTGTTTACCATTGCTTTCCTATTAATAGCATAAGCGATCGCTTGTCTGAAAAGTTTTTGATTAAACCATTTAGACTTAATCGGATCTACAAATGGCTTACCTTGAGGATTACGACCCTGATTAAGATTAAAAGAAATAAAACGGGCACCTGATGAAAGTCCACCATTATAAATAGTATACTTACCTCGTTTTTCTTCTCTTTTTAATAAAGGAAAAATTTCTGGTTCTACTTTAATTGTATCTAGCTCCCCAGAACGAAAATTTAAGAGTTGATTATCTCTATTTGAGATAACTTGCCAGATAATATTTTCAATATAAGGTTGAGTATTTCCTTGCTTATCTTTACGCCAGTAAAAAGGATTTTTTTCTAAGATAATTCTTTGATTTGGAGCATAACTTTTGATGCGATACATACCATTACCAACAATTTCTTTTACTGGAGTATCAGTACCCCATTTTGTTAGATAGTTTAATTCTCCTTCTGAGTTAGTAGTACGAACTGATTCTTGTAAAGCATGGTAAGGTAAAATTGGTAATCCCCCAGCATATCTAATAAAAGGAGCAAAAGGTTCTATTGTAGAAAATTCTATACGGCGATTATCAATTTTTTTGACTGTTGGTAAAGTACCATTTTTACCAATTCTTAAAACGTCTTTGGAACTACTAGGAATTTTATCATTGAGATATATTTCATTATAGGAAAATACCACATCATCAACAGTTAAAGGTTCTCCATCTGACCATTTTAATCCTGCTTTTAATTTAATTATTATTTGTTGCCCGTCGGCAGAAATTTCCCAAGATTCTGCTAAACCTGGTTCTAATTTTCCTGTGACACCATTTTCAATGATTAAAGGTTCATAAATATAGCTAAAAATGTTATATGCTGAACGATTTAATGGATAGTTGAAAGTAGAAGTATCACTAGGGGTAGATAGAATCAGAGAAGATTGATAATTTGATGGTATTGGTTGACATCCATTAAGTATAATTGCCACAATAATTGTAAGTAAGATTATTGCTCTACGGTAGTCAATATTCAGTGAATAGTTTATCATCTTAACTTTATTTTTTTACCGTCACATAATTATTATATATAGCAATCCTAAATAGGTTGTAAGATTTTATCGTAGGGGTTTGGTCTCTAAATCCTAGTCAACATAATGGGATTTGGAAACCAAACTCCTACAGTTTTTCTCACATCTGATTCCTGATTGCTATAGCAATCCTATTTTACTCGTATCAAAAATTTATAGCAGTTTTCATTAATATAGAGTACAGAGATTTGGGTTTAAAGGAAGAAGGAAGAAGTTTTGTATTCTACCTTTGTGAAAACCCCTATAGTTGCTTTTAGGGAATAGGGAACAGGTAAGAGTTTCAGGTTTTTTATCTACTTTTTAATTACCCGCAACCTATTTAGGATTGCTATAGCAGTTTTTTAATCTATAAGGTATAGTTTTATATCTCCTCCTCCCCCTTTTTTAAAGGAGATAATTGGGGATCTTCATTAATTTATCATGGATAATATACCTCTGATTAAAAACCTTGAGATTGCTTCCTTCCACTCCGTTCCAGTCGCAATGACAGACTTGTAAATTTTTCACCTACTTACTTATCAATTATCCATTATCAATTATCCATTATCCATTGGTAAAGGTTACTTAATCAGAAATTTTCAGCTCATATAAATTCCAGAAACCACCACTTAACTCAGTATAATTAATCCCTTTAATTCGGTCACGAATAGCATCAAATTCTAGAGGATTTACCATATAAATAAAAGGTAATTCTTCAGCAATAATTTGTTGTGCTTGACCATAAAATTCTTTGCGTTTATCTTCATCTAATACTTGAGATGCTTTAATATAAAGATCGTCTATTTCTTGTTCCCAATCATTTATTTTCCAGCCTTCCATTTCTTCCTCTCCCGGTTGCGGTCCTTGATTAAAAGTGTGTAATCTACCATTTACAGACCAAATATTATAACCACCATGAGGTTCAATACTTCCTCCTGTAAAACCTCCCAGATAAGCATCCCAATCTCTAGATAAAGATAATTTTTTTACATAAGTATTAAAGCTTAAAAACTGCAGATTTATTTTAATACCTAATTTTCCCAAGTCTTGATTAATTTGCGTTGCCATTTGTTCTCTGACTTTCCTACCAGCACTTGATAGTAAAGTAAATTCTACTTTGTTACCTTCACTATCTAATAACTCATCATTTTGATTATATTTAAAACCAGCACTAAGCAAAAGTTCTTTGGCTTTTTCCGGGTCGTAATTATAAATTTTTAAACCTTCTTCTGGGGATAAATAAAAAGGACTTGTCACAGGAATTGGTGAATACTGAGGCGCACCTAGTCCACGGTATATATTATTTGTCATTGCCTCTCTATTAATCCCATAGGCGATCGCCTGTCTAAAAGCTTTATTATTAAACCATTGAGATTTAATCGGGTCTACAAATGGTTTGCCTTCAGCATTTTTTGCCTGATTTATATTAAAACAAATAAAGCTAGAAGCAGGTGTCGGACCACCATTATATATAGTATATTTGCCTCGTTTTTCTTCTCGTTTCAACAGAGGATACATTTCTGCTACTAATCTAATTGAATCTAATTCTCCAGAACGAAAATTTAACAGTTGGTTATCTGTATTTTCGATAACTTGCCAGACAATATTTTCAATATAAGGCAGATTATTTCCCTCCTCATCTTTGCGCCAGTAAAAAGAATTTTTTTCTAAGGTAATTCGTTGATTTGGAGCATAACTTTTGATGCGATACATACCATTACCAACAATTTCTTTAACTGGGGTATCAGTTCCCCATTTTGTTAGATAGTTTAATTCTCCTTCCGAGTTAGTAGTACGAACTGATTCTTTTAAAACATGAGCAGGTAGAATAGGTAATCCTCCGGCATATCTGACAAAAGGAGCAAAAGGTTCTGCTGTAGAAAATTCTACACGGAGATTATCGATTTTTTTTACTGTTGGTAAAGCACCACTTTGACCGATTCTAAGAATGTCTTTAAAACTGCTAGGAATTTTATCGTTGAGATATATTTCGTTATAGGAAAATACAACATCATCAACAGTTAAAGGTTCTCCATCTGACCACTTTAAATTTTCTTGTAAAGTAATAACTATTGTTTGTCCGTCTTCGGAAACTTCCCAAGATTCAGCTAATGCTGGTTCTAATTCTCCTGTTACACCATTTTCAATAATTAAGCCGTCATAAATATAACCAAAAACACTATATGCTGACTGATTTAATGGATAGTTAAAAGTAGAAGCATCGCTTGGTGTAGAAACTACCAGACGAGATTGATAATTTGATGGTGCTGGTCTACAAGCACTCAGGAAAAATATTAAAATAACTGTGCATAAAATTGTTAGTTTACGATAGTTATTTTTTGGGGTATTAAGGTTAATCATCTTGAGGTAATTGATATATCTCTGTAACTAGATAATACCAAATAAAATCAAGATATTTCTGTTGTGAGGCAATAAATTTATTTATAAGTATTTAACCAGGTATGATATAACTTCCAGAGATATTTTATCAAAATAATTGGGTTCCTCAAACCCACCTTTTAAGGCGAAAGGTTTTTAGAACGGAGATTTATGCCCCGCTCCAAAAATAACTTCTGACTTCCCCTCCTGCTCCCCTCCTCGGAGGGGTTGGGGGTGGGTTGACTTCTAACTTCTGACTTCGTTATTCTATTCCCTGTTCCCTAGAGCCTAGAATTTTGTACCTCGCAAGCATGGGAATTGCTAGGCTTTGTTGCATGAAAGTAGCGATAGAACATTTGTTCCGCTTTAACGCACATGGAAAGCAGAGCATGACTTCAGGAAAACCCGGAGCAAATGTAGTAGCTATATCGATCTATTTTCCGAGATTGATGTTTTATTCATCTGTTGAACAATAGTTGACGTTTTATTCATCTATTGGACAATAGTTACAGCAGTTTCCGCGCATTATGAAGTACATATGTGGAGCAAGTGTGGCAGCTATATACTTTCATGCAACAAAGCCAAATTGCTATATAACTTCCAGAGATATTTGATCCGGCGTTGCTGAACAAAGGGATGAATCTTTCACTCCCCACACTCCCCACACACCCCACACTAATTCATCCCACATATTGGGAGTTATATCATGTCCGCATCTGGATTACGAAGAGGCGATCGCTCTCCCTCAATTGGCAATGGCGATCGCCTCTTTATTTTGAATGAACTCAGCAAACTGTGGTAAGTTACTCATTTTTTAGTTTAGTCAATTAATAGGTTTGTATAATCGACTGATTAGCAATAATCATTAAAAACTTTTGATCATAATATGATAACTATTGCCTTTATATTAATAATTGTTTCAATTATAAGACAAATATTAAACTTTCTCCAAAGTATTTGACAAAGATTAATTTAGCAAGAATAATGAGCAACGAAAGAACTTAAAGAAAAGATTTTCAGTAAATTAAAATTTGCTCTTTCTGATTCTTTGTAAAAAAATATTAACAAAGTAGATTTTGCCTGATGCGAAAAGCCATGAAAGCAGGGATTGCTAGCGTACTTTCCCTGTTATTGATGCTATCGGGAATGTTGCCTTGGTTCCCAACAACCGCAGCATTTGCCTACGAAGGAATCACCACCCTACCGGAAATCCAACGACCCAACATCCTAATGATCATGGGTGATGATATCGGTTGGTATAACATTAGTGCCTACAACAACGGCATTATGGGCTATCAAACCCCCAATCTTGACAGTCTTGCCAAAGAAGGAATCATGTTCACTGATTTCTATGGGGAAAATAGTTGTACTGCTGGTCGTGCCGCCTTTATCACTGGTCAAGCTTCTATCCGTACTGGGATGACTAAGGTAGGACTACCGGGTATAGATATAGGTTTACAGAAAGAAGACCCAACTCTAGCAGAGTTACTGAAACCCCTAGGCTATCGTACTGGTCAATTCGGAAAAAACCATCTAGGTGATTTAGACCAATATTTACCCACCGTCCACGGATTTGACGAATTTTACGGCAACCTCTATCACCTAAACGCTGAAGAGGAACCCGAAAACGAAGACTATCTACCCGAAGGGGAATCTATAATATTCGATCAGTTCCGACCCAGAGGGGTACTCCACAGCTATGCTGGTATAAACTCTTATGTATGCGATCCAGACAAAGGGGAAGTTCCTGCTCCAATAACTGAAGATACTGGAGATCAAGTAGTCTGTGAGACTGGTCCCCTAACTAAAAAGCGGATGGAAACCATAGATCGAGAAGTATTAAGGAAGACAAAAAAGTTCATTGCAGAAGCTAAGGAAGCAGATGAACCATTTTTTGCTTGGTTTAATACCACTCGGATGCACGTCTATACCCACCTGAAAGAAAAGTCTCAGGGAGTGACTGGACAAGGAATTTATGCCGATGGTATGGTAGAACACGATAAACAAGTAGGTCAACTTCTCCGGTTTATTAAACGGAAAGGTTTAGATGAAAACACGATTATCATCTACACTACCGACAACGGTGCAGAAGTATTTGGTTGGCCAGATGGTGGAATGACGCCTTTCTATAGTGAAAAGAATACTAATTGGGAAGGAGGTTTCCGTGTACCTGCTATGATCCGTTGGAAAGGTCACTTACCTGAAGGTGTAGTCTCCAATGAAATTATGTCTCACCTTGACTGGGTTCCAACTCTCTTAGCTGCAGCTGGTGTTGAGAATATCGACAGACAACTTCTAGCAGATGACGATAAACGGAAAATAAATGCACAATATTCCGAATATGAACAATATGACGTTCATTTAGATGGATATAACTTCTTACCTTACTTAGAATCTCTTGCAGAGCCAGAAAACAACCTGAAACGCCAGGAAATTTGTCCTTCTACCCCTGGTGTGTTGGGTGTATTGGGTCGCCTTCCCAACTATTGTCCACCTCGTTATCAGTATGTCTATTTCACTGATGATGGTTATCCGTCCGCAGTCCGGTATAACGACTGGAAAGTGATATTTAGTGAACAGCGTGCAGAGGGTTTTGATGTTTGGGAAGAACCCTATGTTAATTTGAGGGTTCCTCTGTTATTGAACTTACGTCGCGATCCCTTTGAGAAAGCACCTCACGAGTCAGAGAATTATCCTGACTGGAGGTTCCGTCGAACTTTCTTACTTGGTCCTATTACCACATCTGTAGGTCAGTTCCTCAATAGCTTTGTTAACTACCCCCCTCGTCAAAGACCTGCTTCTTTTACTATTAATCAGATAGTAGATGGGGTAGTACAACAAATTCAAATAGACAGGCTAAAAGAGGAGTTTCCGTTTATTACAGGCTTAAGAAAGATCATCCAGACGATTGTTGACAACAGTCTGGATTAAATCAAAAATTAGGCTACAGGTAGTATCTATTGCTGCTCAGTTTTGGCGAAAAATACTGCTTGAAACATGAGTCTAATATCATGTCCGGTTAAACACTTGTAATTAAATGTAGGTTGGGTAGAACGAAGTGAAACCCAACAAAAGGCTGATTGTCTTGGGTTTATCCTAACGGATAAGCTCCGCTAACGTTCCTCAACCCAACCTACAACTAGCGATTTTATTATAAGTAATCATCCGGACTTGATATAAATTTAAATCCATGAGTCTCTTGGTGATTAATATTTACTCAGATATTAATTACCTGATTACACTACGGTGTACACAAAAGTAGAATTTAGGAGGATCTTTTTAAGACTATTGTTGAAGATAGATCCTCCTATTTCTCTTAACAGTAATTCAAGCAAGTTTCAAGAGGTTTAAATCAACCATGAACTTTCTCAACATCAACAGAAAAACTATCACATTTTTTCTTTCAGTTTTGCTCTCAATCTTTTGTATCGGCGGTACTTTAGGTTGTCTTCCTGCCTATGCAGCATTAGATTCTTGGAATGAAACTCCTCAAAAACAAGCAATCATCGACTTTGTGAATCAAGTTGTTACTGACGATGTTCCAGTAAAAGATCGCATTGCTGTTTTTGATAATGACGGAACCTTGTGGGCTGAAAGACCGCATTATTTCCAAGAAGACTTTATTAAAACTAGATTGGATAAATTGCCTGAACCCAGAGTCAGTAGACTGATTCAAAAGACTCAAAAGAGAATTGATAAAACTGGAGGACATCCTATTTCAGAGGAAGGCAAAACTTTTTTAAGTGAAATTCCAGTTGTTAGTGGACTCACAACAGGTGAATATAACTCCTTAGCTAGAAGTTTTCTTGATACAATCCATAGTAGTGTCACTTCTAATGATGATGGAGATTATCAACGGTTTGATACTGCATATATCAACCTGACTTACAAACCTGTGATTGAATTGGTTAACTACCTCAAAGCAAATGATTTCAAAGTCTATATTTGTTCTGGAGGTGGCATTTATTTTGTTCGTTCCTTTTCTGATGAAGCTTATGGTATTCCCACTGAAGAAGTGATCGGTTCAGCTATTAAGACAAAATATGATGAGTCGAATACAACCGATGGACCTGGAGGCAGTTTAGTCCGTAGATCGTGGCTAGCTCACTATGACGATCAACAGGGTAAACCAGTAGGAATTGAACTGTTTATTGGCAAACGACCTCTCATCGCCGTTGGGAATTCTAGTGGTGATTTTGAAATGTTTAAATATACAGATTCTGGGGTGGGAAATTCCTTGATCGTCCTGATTAATCATGATGATTGTGTTCGGGAATATAAATACAATGATGTACCTGGAAGCACTCATTTAGAAGATGGTGAAGAAGTAGCTGATAATGAATCTCTCGACTACGCCCAAACTCATGAAAATTGGATCGTGGCTAGTATGAAAGACGATTTCAATACTATTTTTGATCCAATTCCATCAAGATCACCTCAAATGTGTCCTAAACTTTAGTTAGTGGTCAGTCGGGTGAGCTTTGCTCACCTGATAACAACAGGACTTATACAGAATCCGGTTGAATAATCGTCATTGCGACGATAGGAAGCAATCTCAGGGATGCACGGAGATTGCTTCCTTCCACTCCGTTCCAGTCGCAATGACTTGGATATAGTAATTATCCGGATTTTATATTAGGCAAACAAACCAAGAAACCGGGTTTATTGCTTGATTATTGTCTCTCAAACCACCAAGCTTCCTTGATAAACCCGGTTTCTGCGTAAGTCCTAAACAAATTAAATTAAGACCTTGTATTATCCAAGTCTCAATCATTTTATGAAAACTTTTTACTTAAAATCAATTATTATCTTTTTCCTCACAATATCCCTAATTTTCCCTTTCTCCACACCAGCACAAGCATCCTCTACAGATAATAGTTGTCCTGAAGGAATGATATTTATTCCCGGAGGAACTTTTACAATGGGTTCAGATACTCATTATCCATCAGAAATTTCTGCCAGTGATGTCACTGTAGATAGTTTTTGCATCGATCGCCACGAAATCACAAATGCAGAATTCCGCAAATTTGTCAAGGCAACAGGCTATAAAACCATTGCCGAACGCCCCCTACCGAAATCACAATTTCCCGATCTAACTGACAAGCAACGACAACCTGGTTCCCTCGTCTTTGAACCCCCCTCTGAAGGTATTCAACAAGTTGCTTACTTAAGTTGGTGGCATTGGACAGTGGGTGCTAATTGGCAACATCCCTACGGTCCAAAGAGCAACATCAGAGGGAAAGATAATTATCCTGTGGTTCACATCGCTTATGATGATGCAGTTGCTTATGCTAATTGGGCGGGTAAATCTCTCCCCACAGAAGCTCAATGGGAATATGCAGCGCGGGGTGGTCTTCAAGAGCAAGAATTTACTTGGGGAAATCAATATTCTGCAAAGAAAGCGAACACCTGGCAAGGGATGTTTCCCTTTTTCAATACAAAACAGGATAACTATTTAGGCACAGCTCCGGTAGAATCTTTTCCCCCCAACGGTTACGGACTTTATGAGATGACCGGAAATGTTTGGGAACTCACCTCAGACTGGTATCAGGTAGGACATTCCGGCAAAGACCATAGTGTAAACCCCGTCGGGCCCGACAAAACCGCCAGTTTCGATCCTGTCAAACCCCAGGAAGGAGCTTTGCACGTTATCAAAGGAGGTTCTTACCTCTGTGCAAAAAATTATTGTAGTCGCTATCGACCTGCTGCCAGAGAGTCTCAAGCTCCTGATACTGGAACAACTCATATTGGGTTTCGCTTAATTATATAATGTCGAGTTGAATAGTGATAAGGTATGAGCTATGAAGACTTAATACTTACCTTATTAGGTAACCGATTGGATTATCTACTCAGATAGCATTTTAGCATTATTTCCCATATTGTTGAATTGATCGACTAAGTCAGGACTTACTCAAAGAGAATATATGTAGTGTACTGACCTAAAGTGAAAAAAATCGGGGGAGATAACAATATATGGTAAGATGGACAAATGTCTAATTACGGGAGTGGGTACAATTTGAGGGTATTGATTAGTTTCGGCTAAGAGAAGGGAAATATATTAAACTTAAACCCAATGAAAAAAGTATTTTTATAGTGAATATTTCCCTGGTTTATGGTTAGATCGAGAGGCTTTACTTGGAGGTAATTTAACCCAAGTATTAGCAATTTTACAATAGGGCTTAAATTCTTTATAATATCAAAAGTTTGTCAAAAATTTGAGCAAAAATCTTAATTATGCTGAATAACCCTTCCGAAAATCATTACAAAAATATCGCCAATATTTACGATAATCTCTGGTCATACTCTCCTGAATATATTAAATTTACAACTAAAAAAATCATCGAATATCTACACCTAACTCCCACAGATACTTTGGTAGATATTGGTTGTGGAACAGGAATTTATAGCAAAGAAATTCTCAATCACATTCAATTACAGCAACCGATTATTTGCGTCGATCCTTCTGCTGAAATGCTAGAAAAAATTCCGGCAAATAGTCGATTAAATCCCATAGAAATGGATGGAGTAAAATTCTCTAAAAACCCAGGAATTTATAACAAAATTTTCTTAAAAGAAGCTATCCATTATATAGAGGAAAAATTTATACTATTCCAGAATTTATGGAAAAGACTAACTCCTAGAGGAATTTTCTTGTTATTGCTCTTACCACCCACTATTGAGTATCCTTTATTTGCTAAAGCACTAGAATTGTACGAAAAAAAACAACCTCACTATCAAGAACTAATTGATTTACTTCAAAAAGTAGGTTTTGTTGTCGATTCTGATATTATAGAGTACCCTTTAGAATTGCCAAAAAGTCAGTATTTTGAAATGGTAGAAAATCGTTATATGTTTTTGCTTTCTGAATTTAATGATACTGAATTAGCAGCAGGTTTAAAGGAAATGGAAGAGAAATATCAGGATAAATCAGTTTTGAAATTTAGCGATCGCATGGTTTTTATAGCAGCAACTAAACCTGAGTATATCTGAAGTTAGTAGGGGTGAATGGCCATTCGCCCCTATGTTCTTGCCATGACTAAAAGTGCATTATGGCATATTTAGACATTATTTTTTTGTAAACCTTTTCTCTTACTGCACTTTGAGCTGGAAGTTGTAAAGACCTGATTGAGCAGCGCTGTACCGTTCTTAGAAACCTACGATAATCTGCAAAAATCTATGATTTTCTATAAATAATTCGGTTTTGAATCCAAGTAGCATAAAACAGATAATTAGAAATTATTATAGATTATACCAGATTATAACCAACAGTTACTAGACCTACTTAAGAAATGTTTTTCTCACTGTTGTCTACTATCTGCTAACTGTTCTCCATTGTAGATAAACGTTGCAGAGATATGCTTGCTGCTTGAGATACTTGAGGATGGCTATCTTTTTCTAAATATTTCAAGGCAGATATACTCTTAGGAGTAGGCATATTTCCTAAAGCTTCTGCTAAACGTTGGCGAATTAACCAATCTTCTGAAAGGGCAAACTTGAGAATATGTTCCACTGCTTCTAAGTCTCCAATTTCTCCTAAAGCGGCGATCGCTGCTTGTTGTATCACCATCTCCTGACTATCTAAAGCTTCTATCAATAAATTATGGGCGCGTGGATCTTTCAGGTTTCCCAGAGAAACTGCCGCACTGAAACGTACTAACCAACTGGTATCTTCATAAAATGCTCTCGCTAAGGGTTCAAAAGCTCTAATATCCTCTAGATAACCTAACGCCCCCGCCGCATCAGCACGAATGCCATAATCTGCATCTTTTTCTAACAATTCTACTAAAATTGGGTAGGATTCCTCTGTATGTTTTACACCCAGAGCAAATACTGCCATGGAGCGTACTGGTAAATTTGGGTCATTCAATACTTTTTTAATCAAAGGTACTGCCTCAGTAGCAGATACTTCTCTTAGATAGGCCAGGGCAAGGAGGCGATCGCGAGAATTTTCACTATCTAATTGGACAGATATTTGCTCTAAACTCATATTTTGCATATTTGGCCTTTATTTGTAAAACTTTACATTTGTCTTATATTATAGTTATTGACATCCTCCCGACGCTGCTCTACGAAACAGCGCGGGATTCCCTCACATTGCTGGTAGGGGCTTTATGTTGCCTCTTGACAGAGGAGCTGCGCTAACATAGCACCCGCCTTCCGGGATTTATATCATGTCCGGATAATTAGTGATAAAAAAAACTTTCTTTTTCTTCTTCTTTCTTCCCTCCTGACTCCTGACTCGGTCCTCCTGACTCCTGACTCCTTCATCATTTATTTATAACTGTTCAACCGGATATGATATTACTCCCTTCGGGTCTTACAGTGGCTCCACAGACTGACACTGCGAGTCCCGCAGCCTTCGAGCGTGGGCGTTCCCTTGGGTCTATTGCACCCCGCGGGTTCCCATCCGCAAAATATTTATCGAAGCGTTTATGTCCCTGTCATGGTGACTACCACACTCTGGACAATTCCACTCTCTAATACTTAGAGGTAGTTTTTCCACTACATGACCACAATTAGAACAACGCTTAGAACTGGGAAAATATCGGTCAACTTTGATTAATTAACGACCGTACCATTCTACTTTGTATTCTAATTGCCTAACTAATTCTCCCCAGTTGGCATCACTACCCACCCCTCTTGCTCCCCTCCCGGGAGGGGATGGGGGTGGGTTATGATTTTTAACCATGTTTTTTACTGCCAAATCTTCAACTACTATCGTTTGGTATCTTTTGATTAGTCGGGTTGTCAGTTTATTGGTATAGTCAAGCCTTGAATCTTTAATTTTTGCGTGTATCCTAGCTACTTTAAGCCTGGCTTTTTGATAATTATTTGACCCAAAGGTTTTCCTAGATAAAGACTTTTGAGCCAACCTTAGTTTTTTGTGCAACTTGTTGAGATTTTTAGGATTAGCAAATTTTTTTCCATCACTGGTAGTTAGTAAGCTGGTAATTCCTAAGTCAATACCTATCTGTTGATTAACTGGTTTGAAAGTTATACCAATTTCATAAAATATTGCAAAGCGTGAGGACACACTTAACTGGGAACACCGGAGCTGGGAACAGAGAAAGAAAAACATAAATATTAAAGAGGAAAAAAGGTGGAAATTTTAGAATTTATGGAATTTATAATTTTTTATTTTAAGAAGAAATCACAAATTAAGATGTAACTGCCTTTGCGTGAATTTGGTATTAAATCTCTTGTATCATTAACTCTCAAAGATACAGACCATTTACAACAAGGGTCAAGTTTTACTATTATTGTAGTTGGTACACAGTTTTGTGGTAGTTACCTACTCCATCTAATAGACAATGGTTCAGCGCATTTAGCGATCTGAGACCTGACCATCTTTCCACTTAAATGCAGACTTTGTGAACTCAGGACTACCACCATTGCGCTTTTTCTTAAAATTAGGGTATTGAGTCCGTCCACTAAAAAAGTTAGTGTTTGCGTAGCATTCCGTAGGAAAAGCAGTCTGTAGATGTCTTAAACCTTGTTGTAATGGAACACTGCTGACTGTTGTCAGAAAATCTAAATCTTCCTGTTTTTTCCAGTTCGTCAGCATAGCAGAAGTTTGCTGATACCCTACTCGCTCTTTGTTCTCATACCAAGCTTGAGTTCTAGCAGCTAAAGCTTTGTTGTAGATTAAACACACACAACCCAATGTCCTCCGAACAGATTCTCCTGCTCTGGAGTTGGGTAGAACCTAAATTCGCTTTTTCAACAATCTACTAACAATCTACTGCTTACCGAAAGCTTTTTAGATTCTAACAGATTATGTGTAAAACCGCAAATTTGTTGGTTTTCCCATGGGACGCTCCCGTGACCGGAGAGCGCAGGTCTTCAACCAACGTTGAGATAAATGAAGAGGGAAGAAGTTAAGAACAAATAAATCAAGAATAAATAATCATAGTGAGCTTTTGTGGAGAAGATCCTTCTATATATAAATTGATAACTCTCCTTTTTGTAGCATTCTTTTTAATAATTGGTAGAATTATTTTTTTTAAATATTGGAAATACTAGGGACATTCGATAGTAGATTCCGATAAATATTATAGTTTTTAATCTGTGGCGATCTGTCTGAAAATTACTACAAGTAAAAAGAATCTTAGATTTTTGTTCTCTCCTCCTAATATTTTTGATTAATTATCAACTGCTTATATTTTATGAAACTATAATTATAAGTTAAAATATTTTACTGTTGATTATCAATATTTTTAGCAATGTTATGTAAGTCAGTTTTTCAGCCCCACTTTTTAGTTCCTATTACCTAATTTCCCTTTTCAAGTTTCATCTTCAGCGAGGGTAATTAGTTCATCTTTAAGGGTTAAGTCAAATTTAGTATGCAAACTTGGCGCTATATAGATACCAAAATTATTTTCTTTATCTTGAAATTGAGAAGTTATTTTCACGCCAATACAAATTTCATTACGAGATTGAGCAGCAAATACACAGTCAGCAAAAGATAATTTACCAACTTTTTCAGGAGAGAAGAAAAGCTCTATAGGTTTAATATACATTTCGCTACCTTCTGCTGAAAATAAATAACGGTAGACTAACATTACTCCTGGTTCTTGAGATACCTGGGCTAAAATTTTCGACACAAATTGATTAGATAGTAGGAAGTCTTGAACTCCAGCTTTAATTACCAGATCGGTTTCTTCAGAGTCAGCCAACTCTGCTACTAATTCAGTTGTAACCGGGTTTCCTGTTTGCTCTGTATATTGCAAAAATATTTGCCTAATTTCTAGTAATATTGTCAGAGTTTTAGCATCTATTTCTTCAGAGTTTTTACCTTGACTGGCTAAAATTGAGATGCTTTTATATTTATATGGTTGGAGAGTTTCGAGTTCCTCAACAACATCTACATCTATTTGCCAAATTTGCATTAAAATTTCAGGATAAGCTGCGCGAATTTCGTTAAACTGACCTTCAATTTCTGGTGTTAATTGGTGACTAACTAGATTAATTTCTGAACCTTCAAGTACATATTTAGCATATTCTCGGAGACAGATTGGAGTTTTTGAGTTCCAACCAATAATTAAATGTTTTTCTGTTTCTCTAGTAAGAGTTTTTCGCGAGTCAACATAACCTAAAACTTGAGGTTTAACTAAAGGTTCCTGATAAAATCTAATTTGGGAGTCATCTTCTGCCAAAACAATTATTGATTCAGCATCTATTAAGTTGTAATTGTTATCTGGTTTGATAATTAAATTACCATTTTTATCTCGTACCCCTAAAGGAATACTTTGATAAAAGTGAAATTGTAATTCAGTAAAACGAAGGTTTTGCCAATCATATTCAGGACGATAAAAATAAATTTCATTTCCAGCAAAACCTACTAAATTTAAGTATACTGTTGCTAGTCCTACAGAGCGTGAAGTTTGGACTAAAATTCTACCTAAAATATCAGCTTCATTCAAAGTTGTTACAGCTTCAGGAGCAATGCTTTGGGCTAAAATTCGATATTGTTCTGAGTGAATTTCAGCTACTATTGGTGGTAAAAATAATTTCTGTTCTTCATTAGCTGCTACAGTGGCTAAAATTGTTTTGACAACTCTGGCATCAGATAATTTTTTTAATTCTTTTGGATCTGAACCTTTAGCATCGTTTAAAATCACTACCGATCTAGCAACTTTAACTCCTACTTTATTCAGATTATTTATATTTGTTACTGTTCCACTACGAGTAACTACTCTAGTAGTTTTTAAATCTCCTAATTTTTCGCGGAGAAAATCATCCATTTGTTCTTTATCTTCTGCTGATCAAATCACTACTACTGCATCAGGTTCTGATTCATTTGCTATTACTAACTCAGTCACAATATCTACAATTCTGTCATTAAAACCTAAGATTAAAGTATGGTTTTTTTCTACTACCAAGCTTTTACCTTTTTTCAGCAAAGTCAGTCGTGATTCAAATTCTTGAGTGATAAAAGCTACTAAACTAGAAAAAAGTACTAAACCTACAAAAATAGTTAATACTCCTACAGTTTTAGTGGAGAAATTGGCTTCGTCTCCGGTGTCTCTAAGACCTATGAGTTGAACAAATACATCCCAAAGTAAATCGCTTTCTAAATCTGTATTTGGGAATAGCCACTCAGAAATATAACGTAGACCTGTCATTAATAAAAAGGCCCCAAAAAAAGCAGAGAGCAATGCTAGAAATACAGAAAATCCACCCCTTGACATAAAGTTGTCAAACTTATATTGAAAGCGTTCTTGCCAGGAAATTTTACTTTGAGCAGACATAGATTTTTTCTTCAAATTAATATAACTATTTTGCCTGTGGTTGCATAAGGATAAACATAATTTTATTTATCATTGATAATTATACAATGAATGAATGTATGTATGTTAAAAAAAATAGGAAGTTCTGCAACTAAGCAAAAAAATCAAAACAGGTACTTAACTATTTATTCAGACCGCCTCCGGTTGAATACTTATAAATAAATAGACATCTCCTCCAAAAGAGAGAATAGGGAATAGGGAACAGGGAACAGGGAACAGGGATAAGTAATTGATAACTTACTTATAATAATTGATTTTATTGTGGATTTTTGGAGAGGTCTAATACCAATTTGACAACTGTTTGTTACAAATAGTTAGGCTATTTCTTAGGAGTCAGGAGTCAGAATGAATTGTTTTGATGCCATTTTTTAGGTCGTAATTTATCTTTGTAGCCAAAGGGACATCTCCTGTAGATTCTTTTAATTACTCTTATTATTCATAACATTCTTTTGGGTGCATCTCAATTTTGAATAAAGCCAAAAATTTATCGCTTTTAGGGAACACCGGATATGGGATCTGGGTTCTGGGAATATATAGAAAAAAAGTATTTTTGCTTGCTATGAGATGCACCCATTCTTTTTTCACGCTTGGTCTAATAGTAAAAGATAACAGAGGAAAGACAGAAGGCATAGGAAAATATAATTATTATCCAGAAAAGAGAGAATAGGTATGGAAGGAACAGGTTTATTGTAAACCGCAAATCTACTACTTATTAATCAATCAATTTATTAAATACTTCTTGATTTCTAATATCGTCAAAATCTGGTTCATTTTTTGCCATTTCCTGACATCTACTAGCATTGAGACTAATTGCTTTTTTCAAGGTTTTTAAACCTGCTTCAACTTCACCTTTCAACACACAACAACGAGCCTTATTATACCAAGCACTAAAAAAATCAGGTTTAATTTTTGCTGCATTATCATAACAAGCGATCGCCTCTCCATAAATACCTAACTTCATCAAAGCAACCCCTCGATTATTCCACGCATCGCTATAATTATTTTTAATAGCAATTGCCTGATTATAAGACTTAACTGCCTCTTGATATTTTTGAATTTTTGCTAAACAAACACCACGATTATTCCAGGCATCAGCATAATCAGCTTTAACTTTAATTGCTTGTTCAAAAGAATTAATTGCCTCTTGATAATGCTGCAATTCTATTAAAGAAACACCACGATTATTCCAGGCATCAGCATAATCAGCACGAATTTGTAAAGCTCTATCATAAGAAGCGATCGCCTCGTCATACATTTTTAATCTTGTCAATACCACCCCTCGATTATTCCAAGTATCTGCCATTTCAGGATGAATTTTCAAAGCTTGATTGTAAGAATAAATAGCTTCTTTGAGTCTACCTGCAAAGAAAAAATTATCTGCTTGTTTAGCATAATCATTTGCCATCATTAACGGTTCAGAATTATCAGTTTGAGCAGCAGAATATTGAATCAATGTATCCTTTTGCAGTTGTTCTATTTTTTCGTCAGCTTGTTGACTTTGTTGTTGCAGTTCATCTAATATTATTTGAGCTTCATTGACGATTTCTTTTAACTGAGATATTGTGTCATATTTAAAACTTTCAATTTCTTGCTCTGTAATAAAAATTTTGTTAGATAATTTTGTCTGAAGAAACCAAATCCAAATGGCAGCAGAAGCGGGAAATAAAGTCAGCAAAATCAAAAAAATACTGAGCAATGATGTGGCATGACGAAATGTATAATCTACTTCTTCTCGCACGCGACTACGAATTTCTTCTTTCAGTTGAAAAATTTCTACTTTTTCCTGATTTTGAGCTAGTAAACTATCAATTTTATGAGTTGCCAAATTTTTATTTTCTGGGAATACAGATAATAACTTTAAATCATTTTTTTGTTGGTAATTATCGTTAATTTTATCCTTTGTCCCTTGACTATACGCAGAATTTCCACTAATAGAGAATATTAGGGTTATAATTAAAATATAAATTGACTTTGGTAAGCCTTTACTGAGGTTTTTTAACATCTGCTTGTGGCAAAACTCTACCATGTTATATATAGCAAACTTTTTGAAATTTGGTATTATTTCATGTCCGGTTGAACAGTTATAAATAAACGACGAAGGAGTCAGTCTTCAGGAGTCAGAAGGAAATAAAGAAGAAGAAAGAGGAGGAGGAGGAGAAGGAGAAGGAGAAAGTTTTTTTATCACTAATTATCAGGACATGATATTAGGACAGATTGACAGCTTAAAACTCAGACAACGTTATTTCAGTTATCAGTTATCAGTCATCAGTTCTCAGTTGTAAGATTTTTACTTCTTCCTTCTACCTTGAAGAAGGAGTCAGGAGTCAGTCCTCAGGAGTCAGGAGGGAAAATTGCATGGGGATAGTCTTCGACAAGCCGCTCCGCGTCTACGCTCCCCCAAACAATTTTGAGCACCGTGTAGACGGTGGGGTATTAAACCCATAAGGGAAATGATAAACTAATAATATTTCTATCTATAGCATTAGACATCTCCTCCAAATGAGGGAGTAGGGAGTAGAGGGAAAGATCAGTTATCAGTTATCAGATTTTTACTTCTTCCTTCTACCTTGAAGAAGGAGTCAGGAGTCAGTCCTCAGGAGTCAGGAGGGAAAATTGCATGGGGATAGTCTTCGACAAGCCGCTCCGCGTCTACGCTCCCCCAAACAATTTTGAGCACCGTGTAGACGGTGGGGTATTAAACCCATAAGGGAAATGATAAACTAATAATATTTCTATCTATAGCATTAGACATCTCCTCCAAA